>JAGRKQ010000013.1 GCA_020442235.1 Hyphomicrobiaceae bacterium
CGTAGCTCAGCAGGATAGAGCATCAGATTCCTAATCTGAGGGTCACAGGTTCGAATCCTGTCGGGGTCACCATGGCCTGGCCGCCTTCCGAAAATCATACTGCATCGCAGCCACCGCAGCGCACATTAAGCCGGCTTGGGGCGGTTTTTACCGACAAGATTCACAGTCCCTTTACCAAACGGGCGCTTTATCGAAAGCCTGTACGTGCTTCCGCCAAGGTGTTCCGATGCGTATCCTGATTGCTGACGACGATCCCGATGAGGCCTTCGCCATGAAGAGCGCGCTCCAGCGCGCCCTGGCCGATGCCGAAATCCAGATCGTCGACGACGGAACATCGCTGATCGCGCGCCTCGATCCGAGGGACGGCGCCGATGATCTCGCGGCCGACGACGAGGACCCGCGGGTCATCCTGCTCGATCTGGAAATGCCGAAGATGGGCGGCCTCGACGTTCTGAAGCACCTGAAGGGCACCGAGGAACTGCGCCACCTGCCGGTGATCGTGTTTTCCGGCCACAAGGACCGGCAGATGGTCGACCGCGCCTATCATCTTGGCGCCAACGCCTATTTCGAAAAGCCGGAGCGACTGGCTGATTATCAGGACGTGATCGACACCGTCGTCGGATTCTGGAAGCGCGCCGCCTGATCGAAACCGACAGGCAACATCCGGCTCAGGAAGACTGTATCTCCACCGATGCCAGCGGCTCGGCGACATAGCTGATCTGCGGCCCGCCTTCGGCCCGTGTCGAAGAGATCGCCACCGGCACGAAACGCCGCGTTGCGTCCTCCACGCCATCGAGACCCGAAAGCGTGAGCGTGAACGCGCCATCCGGCTCGGGGTCGAAACGCAGTTGCACCGTGTCATCGTCGCCATCCGGCGCGTTTGCGCCGCCGATCGCGCCGATCATGCGCCGGGCATAGAGATCGGTCACCATGGAAGACAAGGTCGAGCCGAAAGTGCCGGCAAAGAGCCGCGTCAGCGCCTCGCGCAGCGCCGGGTCTTCATAAACGCTGAGCACGTCGGCACTGAAGCTGTTGACGATGCGGGTGATCTGATCCGCCTGCACCGGCCTCAGATAATCGACGACATAGCGTGCATCGGCGGTGCCGGCTCCGACCGTCAGCCGGCGCGAGCCGAGGTCGATCTCCACCGGCATGCCTTCCACATCGACGCCCTGCGCATAGCGCCCTGTCACGTAATCCGCAGCCCCGTCGCCATCGACATCACGCAGCTGGAAGACCGGGCTGTTGTAACGCTCCACAGCGCCGGCCTCGTTGATGTCGAAGATCGCCGCCCCGGCCCGGTCGGTAAAGGTGACGACGACATCCGGCGAGCCATCGCGCGCCAGATCGGCCAGAAGCACATCCGACACCGCCGGCCGCCGCGCCGCGCCAAGTGCAACGAGCGAGCGCGTCACCTTTTCGACCAGCGAGGCGGCGACCATCGGGTCTACCGCACCAGCCGGCACCATCGCCTCGGCAACAGCCGTCAGGACATGCGCCGACATCGACGGATCGGAAGGCACGCGGAAGGGCACGAGACGCCCGTCGGCCGTTTGAACCACGGCGTCGGCAACAGCATAGGGCGCGGGCGCAATCCAGCCGGTCATGCCATCGCCCATGGCAACCTTTTGAAATCCTTCCCCTTCCTCGGCAGAGGTGGAAAGGCGCGTGAAGCGCTCCCTGCCCGTCTCGGGATCGCTTTCCCGGACAAGATAAAGCCCGTCCAGCCCCGTCGGATCGAGCGCCCCGCGCTGGTCGAGCTCGGCATGGGAGAGCGTTGCAAGGTCAAGCGCCCCGCGCTCGGCCAAAGCCCCGGCGAGCGCCGGATCCTCGGCCAACCGGGCAAAGGCATCAAAGCCCGGCGCATCGGCGGCTTCAGCCGTTCCGATGAACTGGCCGACCCCCTTGAAGAACCACGTTGCCAGCGATGTCAGCGGCCCGAAGACCGTCGTCAGGATCGCATCGCCAAGCGTATAGGCCAGCGCGGCGGCTTCTTCTGCCGGGTTCAGGGTATTGATGTCGCTGACGCCGAGAAGCGTTTCGCGCTGGCTCTCTTCAAGCGCGGCAAGCCCTGCGCCCGTATAGCCGTCCCGGCGCGTATAGCTGCGCCCGTGGTCGGCGGAGGCCGCATCGGAATAGGCACGGTGGGAACCCGCACCTGTCTCGTAGATTGCCGCGGTCGCAACCAGCCCGCCGGCTTCATCGAGCGCGAAGAGCTGGACCGTGCCGTCCTGGAAGAAATCGCTGATCACCAGCCGCAATGCACCGATGTTACCGCCATTGACGGCCAGCGCCTCGGCCACGACCGAACTGCCGGCAAGCCCCTCGGCGAAGGCGGACAGCGCTGCGGAGCGCTCGCCGAGCTCAAGCCCCTCTTCGAGCCAGGAGCCGGCAAAATCGGCAACCGTTGCAGAGAGCTTCCACGCAAGGGCAAGTGAGGGGCCTTCGATCTGGTAGCGGTCGCCCGTTGCGTCGATGGTGATGATGGCGCGCGCCGGAGCGGCTTCAGCCTCGATCTCGGCAAGGTTTGCGCCGGCCGGGACGGAAAGCCCGGCATCGGCCGCAAAGCCGCGTGCGGCGGCAAGATCGGCGCGGCGATGCCGTGCACCCTCTCCGTCACGGTAGCTGACAATGCGCCCGCTCGCATCGACCTCGATGTCGGTGAGGGCGGCAAGGTCCAGGGGCCCGGCGCCCTGCATCGTGCCGCCGACCTCTTCGATGAACCCGCCGAGCGCGAAGTCGCGCCCGCCCGCGCCGTCGAGATCATGCGCAACGATCGAGGATGCCGCCGTCAGCCCGGCAAAGCCCGTCTCGGTCATGGAGACGAGAAAGGCATCGCCGTCGGCGGTGCGCAGGATGAGATCGGCAAACCCGTCGCCGGAAACGTCCTCGACCGTGATGCGCGCGGTGTCGATCACCTCGAGCGGCAAGATCGCACTGAGCGCGGAAGCGGCTTCAAAGGCTGCCGCGTCCAGCGCCGCGCCTTCGAGGGCCGCCGCGGTTTTCTGATTGCCAAGAGCCGTCACGAAGCGCGACGTCAGCATCGACAGAGTGCGCGCTTCGCCCTCGCTCGCCCCATGCGCATCCCAGCGGATGCCGGCATCACCACGCACGACAACCCGGTAATCGCCGGCGGGCGCGCCGGTTTCAGGGTCGAGCGCAGGCAGAATGAGAAGATCGTCCGGCCCCTGATCGTCAAAGCGTCGATGCTCGATCCGCTCGACCTGGCTGTCGCGCGGCGCCTCGCCGGCAAGCCCAAGCTCACGCAGGAAATCAGGGCCTTCTGCGGTTTCAATCACGAGATCGACAAGGCCGCGCCCATCGACATCAAGCGTCGAGACCTTGGCATCCGCGCGAGTTTGCGCGTCGAGATCGTCCAGAAGACCGCCAAGCCCGTCGGCCAGCCCCTGCGCATAGTCGGAGCGGCTTTCGATCCCCTCGGGCAGATCGGCCATGTCCTCGACGGCGCCGCCGACCACATTGACCAGCGTCTGCGCAGAGGCGGCATCGGGCGCGCTCGCCCGCCAGGACCCGGTCTCGGATTCATCACCGCGCAGGATCACCTCGACGCGGCCATCCTCATGTTCGAGAACGAAATCGTCCGGCCCGGAGCCATCCGCATCCCCTGTCCCGAACCGGGTGAGAACGTGCACGACGGTCTCTTCCTGGCCGGTCTCGCGGTTGAGACGGGTCTCGGCAAGCGTGTAACCCTCGCCGCCATCGCGCGCATAAAGAAGATCGAGCCGCCCGTCCTGATCGATGTCGAGCACCGCCAGCGGCGAGCGCCCATCCTCATCGACCATCGCATCCCAATCGGCCGAAGCGCCGCCGCCCGGAGCCCCGGCGGGGGGTCCGGCATTGAGAAGCGTGGAAAGGCGTGCGGTCATGGCGCGTCCCGGGCCGCATGGTAAACGTAACGTAAAGCGTCCCACGCCCTCGCCGAAAGTTCAAGAGCCGGCGGTCATTCCAGCGCCTTCAGCACCGCGTTGAGGATCAGGAACACCGCCATCGCCGTCATCACCCAGCGAAAGCCGGTGAGAAAACCTTCGTCCGGCAGGCGCTTCAACAGCGCCGTCCCGCTGAGCGTTCCGGCAAAGCCGGAGGCGATCATCGCCGCCGTCAGGCCGATCCAGGGCCCGAAGGCAAAGCCGAGCAGCCCGAAGACGATCATCTTCAGCCCGTGCTGCTGCACCATGCAGGCGCCATGCGTTGCCACCAGCTCCACCTTCTGGAGCCCGCGCACCTTGAGGACAGCGGCAACGAAGGGACCGGTCGCGCCGATGAACATCGTCAGGAAGGAGGAAAAAGCCCCGCCGAGCCCGATGCTCCAAAGACCTGCCCCGGCCCAGCCGGGTTTCCTCCCCCACACCGCCCAGAGGATGAAAAGCCCGATCGCCACCTTCAGATAAAGATCGGGAAGCGTGACGACGAACCGCCCGCCCAGCGCCGCGCCGGCAAGCCCGCCGACAAAGAACACCCCGACCAGCGGCCAGTTCACATGCCGGATCTGCACCGCCGCCCGCCCGAGATTGGACCCGAGCTGGACGATCCCGTGCACCGGCACCAGCGCCGCCACCGGCATGAAGAAGCCCATGAGCCCGAGCAGCGCCACCCCGCCGCCCACCCCGAAGGCTGCCGTCAGGGCGGAGGTGAAGAAGGCTGCGACGACGAGAAGAACCGCGATGGCCGGACTGAGCCCTGCCGGCACGAAGACGTCCTGAAGACCGGCCAGGACCGACATCAGCGGGCGAGCGCGGTTTCGGCCAGCCGCACCCAGTAGCTGGCGCCCACCGGGATCGCCTCGTCGTTGAAGTCGTAGTCGGGATTGTGAAGATTGGCGCTGTCTTCTCCATTGCCGGTGAAGATGAAGCAGCCCGGCCGCGCCTCCAGCATGAAGGCGAAATCCTCCCCGCCCATCACCGGCACCATCTCGGCATCGACCCGGCCCGGTCCGACGATCTCGGCGGCGACCTGTGCGGCAAGCCGGGCCCTGCCGGCATCGTTCACCACCACCGGATAGTCGCGCGAATAGTCGAACTGCGCGGTGACACCGAGGGCGGCGGCCGTCGTTGCCACAACATGCGCCAGCCGCTCCTCGACGAGGTCGCGCATCTGCGGCTTCAGCGTGCGCACCGTGCCGCCGATGGAAACGCTTTGCGGGATCACGTTGTCGGTCTCTCCGCCATGCACCATGGTGAGGCTGACCACAGCCGATTCCAACGGATCGACATTGCGCGAGACCACCGTCTGCACGGCGAGGATGATGTGGGCGGCCGCCACCACCGGATCGGCGCAAAGATGCGGCCGCGCGGCATGGCCGCCGACCCCGGTCACGGTGATGGTGATGCGGTCGGCGGACGCCATGATCGGCCCGGACCGAAGCGCGAAATGGCCGACCGGCAGGCCGGGATAATTGTGCATCCCGTAAACCTCCCCGATGCCGAACCGCTCCAGAAGGCCGTCGTCGATCATCGCCTTGGCGCCGGCGCCGCCTTCTTCGGCGGGCTGGAACACGACGACGACATTGCCGGCAAAGCTGCGGGTCTCGGCAAGGTGGCGCGCCGCGGCCAGCAACATGGCGGTGTGCCCGTCATGGCCGCAGGCATGCATCACCCCCGGCACAGTCGAGGCGTGCTCCTTGCCGGTGGTTTCCAGGATCGGCAGGGCATCCATGTCGGCGCGCAGCGCAATCGTGCGCACCGGACCGTCATCCGCCGGTTCGCCCCCCTGTCCATGATGGCCCCGGATGAGCGCGGCAACGCCGGTCCGGCCGAGCCCTTCCACCACCGTGTCACAGCCGAAGGCGCGCAGCTTCTGCGCCACATAGGCGGCGGTCGCATGCACCTCATACATCAGCTCCGGATGGGCGTGCAGATGGCGCCGCCAGCCGGCAACCTCCTCCTTGGCGTCGGCAAGGGTGTTGAGAACAGGCATAAAGACACCTCGGATCAGGCAGGGCTCGCGCCACACTAGCGCAAGCGCGGCAAAGAAAAAGGCCTGCGGCGGGGGGATGCCGCAGGCCTTGCCGAGAGGCCGTAGGTTTTGGGGGGAACGGCTCTCAGGATGCGGGCACAGACACCTTCTGTCGGGCGCGATCCTGACGGACCGACCACAGGAAGATGGCGATGATGATGACGGCGCCGCCGGCTTCGAGCAGCGGCGTGTTCGGCCACAGAAGCGCGATCCCCGCGGCGCCGGTGAGAATGCGCAGGGGCCAGCCGAGCGGAGCTTCCATATGCCCCTCGATGGTCGCGCCGAGCGCATAGACCCCGAGAACGGCGATGAGGAAGATCGTGAACACCTCCAGCGGCGTGCCGCCGATGAAGTTCGTATAGGCGAAGAGGATCGGCACGATGTAGAGGCCCTTGGCGAGCTTCCAGGCGGTGACGCCTGTCGCCATCGGCGGCGACTTGGCAATCGCGGCCGCCGCAAAGGCTGTGAGGCAGACCGGCGGTGTCACGTTGGAATCCTGGCTCAGCCAGAAGATGATCATGTGCGCCGAGAGCAGCGCCGCCGCGATCACCGCCGGATTGAGGACCTGCGGATAGATCAGCGCCAGCACCTCCGGCGGCGTCGCCTCGATGATCGCCCGCGCTTCCTCGATGGGCATCGGCGCACCGAGTCGGGCAAGGATCGTCGGATCGGCAAGCGCGAAGATCGCCCCGGTCTCGATCGGAACCGTTCCCGCCGCCAGCGCGGATACTAGATGCCCGTTCTGGATGAGGACATGCAGCGCCGGTGCGGAGAGCGTGGCCAGCACGATATAGGCCGCCGTCACCGGCAGGCCCATGCCCAGCACCAGCGAGGCGAGCGCGATCAGCGTCACCGCGATGAGAAGGTTCCCGCCCGACCAGTCGGCAATCATCAGCGAGAAGGTGTTGCCGATGCCGGTCATGGCGATGACGTTGACGACCGCGCCGACGGAGACGAGCAGGACGCCCGTCATGACCATGTTCTTGGCGCCGAGGATCAAGGCTTCCATGATCGCCTTCGGTCCCATGCGGTTGGGCGTCAGCCAGGACGAGACGACGACCGAGACGATGGCCCAGCTCGCCGCATAGACCGGGGTGAAGCCGTAGATCAGGAGACCGATCAGCACCGCGATGGGAATGAGAAAGGCCGGCCCGCCGCGCTTCATCACCTCAAGAACCGGCGGCGTATCGCCGTCGATGCCGGTGAGGTTCTGCTTCTTGGCCTCGATGCGCACATAAAAGGCGACCGAGAGAAAATAGACGATGGCCGGCAACACCGAGACCGCGGCGATCTCCAGATAGGGAATCTGGGTGTAGTTCGCCATGACGAAGGCGCCCGCCCCCATGATCGGCGGCATCAGCTGCCCGCCGGTGGAAGAGGCGGCCTCGACGCCGGCGGCAAATTTCGGCGGAAAGCCCGTGCGCTTCATCAGCGGGATGGTGATGACGCCGGTCGAAACGGTGTTGGCGACCGCCGAGCCGGAGATCGTGCCGGTCAGCCCCGAGGCGAAGACGGCGACAAAGCCCGGTCCCCCGACGATCCGCCCGGCGACGGCGCGGGCCAGATCGATGATGAAATCGCCCGCCCCCGAGCGCACCAGGAAGGCGCCGAACAGGATGAACAGGAAGACGAAGGTCGCCGAGATATAGGCGATGGAGCCGAACATGCCCTCATCGGCAAAGATCGTGCGGAAGGCGACGGTCTCCACGCTCAGCCCGGCAAAGCGGAAGACGCCGCCGATCCAGGTGCCCCACCAGACCGGATAGGTGAGCGCGATGACGATCAGCGTCGGGATGATGAAGCCGGTGGTGCGCCGGCAGAATTCGATGGCGCCAATGAGCACGATGGCGATCAGCACCCATTCGGTCGCCGACAGACGCACGCCGCGTGCATAGATGGCGTTTTCCGAGCCGATCAGCCCCAGCGTCGCTCCGGCGACGATCAGCCCGAAGAGAATGTCGAAGATCAGAACAGCCCGGCGCCGGGAGGCGGTTTTTGCGTGGATCGCCGGGTGGCGCAGCGCGCACAGGAAGGCAAAGCCGGCAAAATGCACCCCCGTCAGCCACAGGGTCGAGATCGTGCCGGCCAGATTGGCGACGATGTGAAACAGCGAAACGGCAATCGCCAGACCGGAGAAGAGAAGACCGAACATCCCCTCTTCGACAGGCCGCACGGTTGCTTCACGCTCGCCTTCGACATCGACCATCGGCCCGTCGGCATCGGGCTCTTGCTTGTCCACGGCGTTCATCGCCATCCCCCCTCATTGCCCCCGCCCGGGCAGATGCCTTGCAAGACGGGGCGGCAGATCGCCGCCCCGCGCAGGACTCTGGTCAGGCCGTTACGGGCGCAGGGCGTCCGGGATGGTGAGGCCGGCTTCCTCGAAATAGCGCAGCGCCCCCGGATGCAGCGGCAGCGGCAGGCCGCCAAGCGCCGTCTGCAGCGACATTTCGCTGGTCGCCGGATGGATGTTGCGCAGGAAGTCGAGGTTCTCGAAGATCGTCTTGGTGATCAGATAGACGGTCTCTTCAGGGACATCGGCACTGACGGCCAGGAAGTTCGGCTGGGCGATGGTCTGGATGTCGCTGTCGACGCCCGGATAGGTGCCGGCGGGAACGTTGTAGGCCACCCACAGGCTGCCGAAATCGCCATTCGCCTCGACGATCTGCTCGTCGGTGAAGGACAGGAGCGTCGCATCCGAGCCCATGGCGGCAAAGACGCGGCTGACCGCCGTCACCGGCGCGCCGGCCGGGGTCGACATGGCGTCGATCTGGCCGTTCTGGAGCGCATCGGCCGACGGATTGTAGCCGGCATAGACAAGCTCGTAGAAGGTGTCGATGTCGATGCCGAGATTGCCGAGGATGGTGCGGTTGGAGCCGATCGTGCCGGAGTTCTGTGCACCCAGCGACACCGCACGGCCTTCAAGCGCGCCCATGTCGGAGATGGTGCCGGTGTCGACGAAGGACGAGCGGATGACGAAATGCTCCACATTCGGCCACAGCATGGTGATGGAGCGCAGGTTCTCCTGCGGGCCATCGCTGGCGATCGGGCCGGTGCCGGTGCGCGCATAGGCGCCGAACAGGCCCTGAAGAATGGCGAAATGCGCCTCGCCTTCGCGCAGGAGCTTGATGTTCTCGCCCGAGCCGGCCGAGGAGATCGCCGACATGTCGATGCCGTTGGAGTTCTGCAAGCGCACCTTGACGAGCGTCGCCAGCGCAACGCCCACCGGATAATAGGTGCCGCCCGTCGAGGCGGTGGTCAGAAGATAGGATTCCTGCGCCTGCGCCGAGCCGGCACCGAACGAAACACCCATGGCGAGCGCACCGGCGGCAAGGCCGGCACGCGAAAGAAGCGAACGACGATTGAGCATTCTCGTGTCCTCCCAGACATTTTGGGCCCGCCTCTTTCAGCGTGCACCAGGCACGCCACATCGGGCGGTGTTCAAGGTTGAGCGGTTCTCCGCTGCAAGAAGCATGGCAAGCGCCATGCCAGCCGGGCAAGGCCCCGGCTCCCGCGTTAACATCCCGGTAATGAGGGTTTTTCCGTAAAACGGTCAAAGCCGGCCTGGTGAAACCGCGCCAATAGATCGGCAAGATTTCGCCGATCGGGTGCGTCATCGGCAAAATTTCGCCGATCTCAGACCGGCTCGCCGCTTTCCGTTTCAGCCCGGCGGATCCCCAGCCGGACCATCTTCTCGTTCAGTGTCCGGCGCGGCAGATCCAGCTCGTCGAGCACGGCGCCGACATTGCCCTGATGGCGTTTCAGCGCCGCCTCGATCTCGGCCTTTTCAAACGCATCGAGCCGCGCCTTGAGGCTGCCGCCCGACGCGCCGGCAAGCGCCTTTTCCGGAAAGGCTGCGCCACGCGTCAGGAGAAAGCGTTCGGCAAGATTGCGCAGTTCGCGCACATTGCCGGGAAAGGCGCGGGCACCGAGCGTCGCCACGAAGGCCGGGTCAATGTCGGGAACCGGCCGGCCATGGCGCAGCGCCGCCTCGCCGACGAACCGCTCGAAGAGCAGGGGAATATCCGCGCCGCGTTCGCCAAGCGAGGGCAGTTCGAGGCGCAACACGTCGAGCCGGTAGAGAAGATCGGCCCGAAGCCGGCCTTCCGCGACCGCCCGCTCCGGCGGCTCGTTGGTCGCCGCCACGACGCGGATGTCGAGCGTCACGGGCGTGTTGGAACCGATCGGCGTCACCTCGCGGTTCTCGATGGCGCGCAGAACCTTCGCCTGCAGCGGCATGGCCATCGCCGAAAGCTCGTCGAGAAAGACCGTGCCGCCGGCGGCGTGAACCAGAAGCCCGGCCCGTCGCTCGTTCGCCCCGGTGAAGGCCCCCTTCTCGAAACCGAAGAGTTCCGCCTCGGCCATGGTTTCGGGAAGCGCGGCAGTGTTGATCGCCACGAAGGGCTTTGAAGCGCGCGGCGAAAGATCGTGCAGGGCGCGCGCCACCACTTCCTTGCCCGTGCCGGTCGCCCCGACGATCAGCACGCTGGCATCGGTCGGCGCCACCGCCGCGATCTCGCCGCGGAGGCGCACCATGGAGGGCGCCTGTCCGATAAGGCGCTCTTCCAGCGGCCGTTCGCCGTCGACATGCTGGCGAAGGCGGCGGTTTTCCAGAACCAGCCGGCGCAGCTTCAGGGCCCGCTTCACCCGGTCGAGCACCCGGTCCGGATCGAAGGGCTTTTCCAGAAAGTCATGCGCCCCCTCGCGCATCGCCTCGACGGCCAGTGCGACATCGCCATGGCCGGTGAGCAGGATGACCGGGATCTCCGGATCGACGGCCCGCACCGTGCGCAGCACATCGATCCCGTCAAAGCCGGGCATGCGCACGTCCGAGACGACGACGCCGGCAAAGCCCGCATCCAGCCTGTTGAGCGCCACCGGCGCCGAGGAAAAGACCTCCGTCTCCAGCCCGGCCAGCGAGAACCACTGCTCGGCGGCCCGGCGCATGGCCGGATCGTCGTCGATGAAGATCACCGCTGCGCCGCTCATGCCGGAGCACTCTCCCTGTCCTCACCCTGGCCGTGACGCGGCCAGCGGATCTCGAAAACCGCACCGCCGCCCGCCGCATTGCTGGCACGAAGCGTGCCACCCATGTCGGTGACGATCCCGTAGGCGATGGAAAGGCCAAGGCCCAGTCCGCCTTCCGATCCCTTGGTGGTGACGAAGGGATCGAAGAGATGATCGAGGACGGAGGCATCGAGGCCCGGCCCGGTATCGGCAACGCGCACCAGCACCGCTTCGCCCGCCTCTTCCAGTTGCAGGATGACGGCCCGCTCTGCCTCCCAACCCTCCAGCGCATCGGCTGCATTGACGAGAAGATTGACCAGAACCTGGCCGATCCGCACCGTATCGCCGAGCACCTGCAGGGGCGGTGATGCTCCCTCCGCGCCCTGAATGGTGAGGGTCACGTCCTGCGCGGCGAGCCGCGGCCCGGCGATGCGCGCCGCATCCTCCACCGCCTGGGCAAGATCCACCGGCTCGCGCCGCAGGGCTCCCGGCCGGGCAAGGCTCTTGAGCTGTCCGGTGATCGAGCCCATCCGGTCGACAAGATCGCGCACCGTGTCGAGATTGTCCTCGACCCGCTCCGTCTCGCCGCGCTGTTGCAACAGCACCGTCGCGGCAAGGAAGGTGCGCATGGCGGCCAGCGGCTGGTTGAGTTCATGCGCAATCGCCGCCGAAAGCCGGCCCAGCGCGGCGAGTTTTTCCGCCTGTACGAGTTCGGCCTGCGCGGTGCGCAGATGCGCCTCGGTCCGCCGGCGCTCGGCGACCTCCCCGGCCAGCGCCCGGTTGGCATCGCGCATCAGGGCGCTTTCGCGCTTCATCGCGCGCTGCCCCGCCACGAGGATGCTGGTGACCGCCAGCGAGCCGGCAACGAGGATGCCGAGCGCGGCCAGAAGCGCCCGCTCGCGCGCACCCTGCAAGGGGACGGCGACATGCACCGTCCAGCCGAGCGCGGCCAGGGGTTCCTCGACATGCAGAAGGCTGCGCCCCTCCACCTCCATCGTGCCGGTGCCGATCGGAACGGCGAAGGCCAGCGGCTCCAGCGCCGCGCCGGCATATTGCCGCGCCACCGCGATCCGCGCCCGCTGGTCCTGCGACAACGGGCGCACCGTGCGGTAGAGAAATTCCGGCCGGCTGGCCAGAAAGACAATGCCGTCGGCATCGGTGACGAAGACCATCTCGCCGGCCTGCTGCCAGTCGCGCTGGAGCGAATCCACCTCGATCTTGACCACCGCGACGCCGGCAATGCCCGCGCCGATGCGGATCGGCTCGGCAACGAAATAGCCCGGCCGCCCCGTCGTTGCGCCGACCGCGAAGAAACGGCCGGTGCGGCCGCTGATCGCTTCCTGGTAATAGGGCCGGAAGGCATAATTCTCGCCGACGAAGGACGTCGGTTCGCCATGATTGGAAGACGCCCGCGTCAGGCCTTCGGCATCGAGCACATAGATGACATCGGCTTCGGAGCGCTCCGCAAGGCTTTCCAGAAGCCGGTTGACCGCATCCGCATCGCCCGCACCGGCGGCAAGCGCCGTCACCGCATCGAGCCGGGCAACGAGGTCGGGCAGATAATCGAACCGGCCGAAGGCCGCCCGCAGCGATGCCTCGTAAAGCCCCAGCCGGTCGAAGGCGTCGCTGCGCGCATCGCGCCAGGCGCTGGAATGGACATAGCTTGCCGCGAACGCCGCCGCCAGAACGACGAGAACCGTCAGCAGCGCGGCCAGCCGGCCCGGCGACAGGGCCCGCCGGGCGCCGCGGATCGGGCCGGTCTGCGCCGGCGCTTCGCTGAAGATCTCTGTTGCCATCGCTCAAGGATGGCCGCGCGGCCAGCCCGAACGCAAGAGTGGATCGCGGATGCAAATCGTCTCGCCTGCCCGGCTTTTGCCACGCTTGGCCCGCATCGGTTATGGCTGTAGCAAGAAACCGATTTGACGGCGGCATCCGCACCGGCCACGGTTGCGCTGCAAAGCCCGCCGCCCCTGAACCGACTTCGAGACGCGTTTGATGCATCGACCGATCCTCCCGGCCTCCCTGTTCAAGGTGCTGGCACTGGCCCTTGTCATTGTGGTGACCGCCCTTGCCCAGGCGCGCGCCGACACCTATCCGGGCCCGGCGCTGGTCTTCAACGCCGAAACCGGCGAAGTGCTGGCCGCCGAGCGCGCCTTCGATCCCTGGTATCCGGCCTCGACCACCAAGCTGATGACCATCTTCCTCGCCTTCGAGGCGGTGCGTTCCGGCGCGCTGACCTTCGATGCGCCGGTGACGGTGTCGCAGAACGCGGCCTCCGAGCCGCCGAGCCGCTCGGGCCTGCGCGTCGGCACGCAACTGCGTCTTCAGGCCGCGCTGGAAATGCTGATGGTCAAGAGCGCCAACGACATCGCCGTCGCCGTCGCCGAGGCTGTCGGTGGATCGGAAGCCGCCTTCGTGCGCATGATGAACGAAGCTGCGGCCCGGCTCGGCATGACGTCGAGCCGTTTCGTCAATCCGCACGGCCTGCCCGACGACCGCCAGGTCACGACGGCCCATGACCTCGGTCTCCTCGCCCGTCGCCTGTGGCTCGACTTTCCCGAATGGCGGGGCTTCTTCTCGATCACCTCCGTCACCCTCGGCAATCATCACTGGCGCAACCACAACCTTCTCATCACCCGCTATCCCGGCGCCATCGGCTTCAAGACCGGTTTCATCTGCGCGTCGGGCTTCAATCTGGT
>JAGRKQ010000156.1:0-10052 GCA_020442235.1 Hyphomicrobiaceae bacterium
AGCGAGAACCTTGTGGCCGGGTCGCCGGAGATCGAGGACAGGGTCATCACCTTCCCGTGGAGCGAGATCAAACGCCTTTCCGGCATCGAGATCGCCCCGCGCGAAGCCAAGGCGATCCTCACCCGGCTCGGTTTCTGGGTGGTGGATGGCGGCGACACGGCGAAGGTCGCGGTGCCGAGCTGGCGCGCCGATGTCGACGGCAAGGCCGATCTCGTCGAAGAGGTGATGCGCATCGTCGGCGTCGACAAGGTGCCGCTGGCCTCTTCGCTCGGTCGTGACACGGTGGTGCGCCCCGTGCTGACGCCGATCCAGCGCCGCACCCGCACCGCCAAGCGCGCGCTCGCCGGACGCGGCATGGTCGAGGCGGTGACCTGGTCCTTTGTGTCGCAGGCGCAGGCCGAGGCCTTCGGCGGCGGCGCGGCGGCCTTGCAGTTGGCCAATCCCATTGCCGCCGACCTGTCCACCATGCGTCCGAGCCTGCTGCCGGGGCTTCTGGCGGCCGCCCAGAAGAACGCCGACCGCGGGTTCCCGGACGTTGCCCTGTTCGAGGTCGGCCAGGTCTTCGCTGACGATACGCCTGAAGGCCAGACGATCTCCGCCACCGGCCTGCGCCGGGGCACGGCGGCGATGGCCGGTGCCGGCCGGCACTGGATCGGCAACATGCCGCAGGTCTCGGTGTTCAACGTCAAGGGCGACCTCTTCGCCCTGCTCTCCGACCTCGGTCTCGATCCGGCAAGCCTGCAGATCAGCCGCGATGCGCCCGCCTGGTATCATCCGGGCCGTTCCGGCACGGTGCGGCGCGGCCGCGATGTCTTCGGCCATTTCGGTGAGCTGCATCCGGGGCTTCTGGAAGATCTGGACGTCGACGGGCCGATCGTCGCGTTCGAGGTGACGCTCGACGCGCTGCCCGAAGCGAAGAAGAAAGCCTCCAGGGCCCGTCCGCCGCTGAACCTTTCCGGCCTGATGCCGGTGCGGCGCGACTTTGCCTTCCTCGTCAAGGAAACGGTCGAGGCCGAACGGCTGGTGAAGGCGGCAAGGGGCGCCGACAAGGCCCTGATCGCCGATGTGAAGCTCTTTGACCGCTATCGTGGCGACAAGATCGGCGCCGACGAAGTTTCGCTTGCCATCGAGGTCACGCTGCAGCCGAAGGACAGGACGTTGACGGACGAGGATCTGGAAGCGGTCTCGGCCAAGATCGTCGCGGCGGTGGAAAAGGCGACCGGCGCGAGCCTGCGCGGTTGATCTGAGGCCCGATCCTAGAGCCGGACAGCCTCACCGCGCTGGCGGGCCGGTTCGGGCAGGACGAAAGGCCGGTGGCCGTCCGCGACAACGGGCTCGGCACCGACGGGCCCATTTTCGCTTCCCGGCCGTTTCAGATCGCCAAGCCGCGCCAGCCTTGCCCGCATTGGCGGATGGGTGGTCGCCTGCACGCCGCCGGGCGTGCGGCGCAAGCCGGGAAACATCCGCGCCAGAAGGGCGTGATGCATCGCCTCCACCCGCTGCAACGCATCCGCCAAGCCTTGCGGATCGCCGGTCAGCTGTGCGGCCATGCGGTCGGCATCGAACTCGCGCGTGCGTGACAGGGCAAGCCGCAGGCTCATGATGATGCCCGGCGCGGCAAGCATCAAAAGATTGGGCAGGATCGGCACCAGCGGCCGCCCGCTCATCAGCGCCGGCAGGTTGACGACAAGGAGTGCCAGTCCGGCGATGGACAGAACGCCGGCAAGGCGCTGCATGCGTTCGCCGGTGGCAAAGACGCGAAGATCGCCATGGGCCAGATGGCCGATCTCGTGGGCCAGCACGCCCGCGACCTCGCGGCGGGTCAGGTGGGTCAGGAGCGCGGGCGTCACCCCGATGGCCGCATGGCGTCCGCTCCCGATGGCAAAGGCGTTCATGGCCTTTTGCGGCACCAGATAGAGCGCCGGTATCGTTGAAAGCCCGGCGCGCGCGCTCAGCGTCTCCACCAGTTCGCAAAGGCCGGGCACGGCCTGGGGCGAAAGCGCCCGCGCCCGAAGCCGCGTCAGCGCCTCGCGGCCGTCCTGATGGCTCGCGTCATAGGCGATGGCAACAACGACCAGCGGCACGGCAACAAGGCCGAGCGGTCCGGCAAGCCCGACCGCGGCAACGGCCAGGATGAGCACCGCCGCGCCCATCAGAAGCAGCGTTTCAAGGCGGTTGCGCCGCCGCTGGGCGAGGTCTCGGGACGGGTCGATCATGGCCCGACTATAAGCAGGCCCGCGCGCCGCGCGAAGCGCAGTTGTGCTCAGGCCTCGACACGATCGGCAACATGCCGGGCCAGCGCCGGCGAGGCGGTCAGTCCCGGCGATTCGATGCCGTAAAGCGCGACATAGCCGGCAACGCCGTGGGCGCTTTCGTCGTGGATGAGAAAGTCGGTCGAGGAGCCGCCCGGCTTTTCGATCTTCGGGCGGATGCCGGTATAGGCCGGATGCAGGGCACCTTCGGCAAGATCGGGATAGTAGCGCCGCACGGCGTGTTCAAATGCGGCGCGGCGGTCCTCGCTCACCCGGTAGTCTTCCGCCTCCAGCCACTCCACGTCCGGGCCGAATTTCGCCTGTCCGCCGAGGTCGAGGGTGAGGTGGATGCCAAGCCCGCCGGGCTCCGGCACCGGATAGATCAGCCGCGAGAACGGCGCTCTGCCGGAGAGCGCAAAATAATTGCCCTTGGCGAGGAACTGCGGCGGGATGCTGTCGCCCGCAACCCCCTCGATGGCGCGCGACAGGGCCTGCGCCCCGAGCGCTGCGGCATTGACGACGCTGCGGGCGCAGAGCGTCATGGCCGCCTCTCCGGCAATGTCGAGCCGGATGCCGCCGGCGGTCACGGCGCCGGAGCGCACCGGCGCGTTGAAGGCGATCATGCCGCCATGATCTTCCAGAACGCCCTGGTAGGAGAGCATCAGACCATGGCTGTCGACGATGCCGGTCGAGGGCGAGATGAGGGCGCCCGCGCCCTTCAGCGCCGGTTCGAGGCGGGCCATCTGGTCGCGGTCGATGAGGTCCAGATCCTCGACCCCGTTCGCTTCGCCCTGCGCCTTGATGGCCTCCAGCCGGGACAGTTCGTTGTCGGTCTCGGCGACGATCAGCTTGCCGCAGCGCCTGTGGGCGATGCCGGCCTGCTCGCACAGCGCATAAAGGCGGGCCTTGCCTTCGACGCAGAGCTGCGCCTTCAGCGTTTCGGCGGGATAATAGAGCCCGGCATGGATCACCTCTGAATTGCGCGAGGAAACGCCCGAGCCGATGAGGCTCTCCTTTTCCAGCACAATGACCTCGCGCCCGCGTCGGGCGAGTTCGGCGGCAATCGCAAGGCCGACCACGCCGGCTCCGACGACGATGCAATCGACTTCTTCCATAGGGCTCCCGGCGTGCGTTGGCGTTCAGTCCTCGGCCCAGCGGCGGATGAGATTGGCCAGGCTCTTGGAGATGAGATCGAAGGATTCGCTCTTGCCCTCCCGTTCAAACACCATGCGGCGGGCGCGGTCGAGATCGAACAGCGTTTCGCGCTGATCGGCCATGCGGATGAAGGAGCGGGCCCAGCCGACCGCGACGATGCGTTCGCCGCGCGTGACCGGCTCCACCCGGTGCAGGGTGGTCGAAGGATAGCAGAAGAGCGCGCCGGCCGGCAGCTTCACATGCTCCTCGCCCCCCGGCATGTCGAGAATGAGCGCGCCGCCGTCATAGCTTTCCGGTTCGGCCAGAAACAGCGTGAAGGAAACATCGGTGCGAAGGCCCCGCATCAGCGCGTCGTCGACGTGATTGCCATAGGCCTCGCCCGCGCCGTAGCGGGCAAGGATCAGCGGCGTCAGCGTCCTTGGCCGCACGGCGGCCTGAAACACCTCATGGGCAAGAATGGCCTTCTCGATTTCGCCGGTGACGGCTTGAAGGGCACCGGTCGGTTTTGCCTGCCGGTTGGCCTTGACGTCGCGCGCCGCCCAGCCTGCCGTGGCCCTGCCGTCGGTGAAGGAAAGGCCGTCCACGGCGCGCCGCAGAACGGCCAGCGTGTCGGCGGCGATGACATCGCCGATCTTTAGAAACATTCCATGCAGCTCCGGTTTTTTCTTCCTGATCGAAAAGCGTTCTGGTTACCCCTTGGGCCGGGCGCAAGGTTTTCTGCCTGCAGCCTGTAACGTTTCCAACCTGCGGCCTTGACCCGCAAGCCAGGGAAAAAGAGATGACACGATCGCGTATCTGGTTCGGGCTCGGCACGGCGGTTCTCGCCGGCCACAGCCTTTCGCCACTCCCCGCAACCGCAGCCGAGGCGACCGCGCGCGCCGAACCGCCGCGCACCGACGGCCCGGTTCTGGTCTTTGACGCCGGACGGTCGCAGCGCGCGGCCATGAAGGCCTTTTCCGCCCAGGGCGGCGAAGGGGGCGAGGGCGGTGAAGGTGGCGTTGATCCGGGCCTCGCCGCTGAAGATCCCGTTGCCTATGGCGTCTCTCTCGCCGTCATCGAGGCGCATTATCTCGCCGGTCTTGCCGCTTATGAAGCGGGCGAGACGGAGGAAGGGGCGGAAATGTTCGCCCATGGCTATTCGGAAATCTATGCCGATATGGAAGAGGTCTATCTGGCGCGCGGCGTCGATGGGCTGGAAGGGGCTCTTCTGGATGCCGTGGCCAAGGCGGGCGATGGTGCGCCGGGCGAAGAGGTGTCCGAAGCCGCGCAGCATGTCCTGGCCCTGCTTGAAGCCGCCGAAGCGACCGCTCCGGCTTCTGACGATGCGCTGCGCACCGAGGCGGCCATCATCGTGGAGCTGATCGACCGCACGGCGGCGCAGTATCTGTCGGCCCGGACCGGCGGCAGCGAAGAAGCCTTTCTCGATGGCTATGGCTTTGCCGCGGCGGCTCAGCGGCGCGCCGATCAGCATCTGGCCGCCATCGGCGAGCGCTCTCCGGCGCTGGCCGAAAGCCTCAGCGCCGCGCTGGCGCTCGGCCGCGAAGCCTTCCCGACGCCCTTGCCGGTGGCCGATCCGGCGCTGGAGCCGGGCGTCTTCCTCGCCATGGCGACGCAGGCTCGCTTCGCGCTCAACGCCCTGCACTGAACCCGCGCCGGGCGAAAAGCCGGCCGGCGAAGGGGCGGCTTGAACTCGCCCCCGTCCCGAAGCACTCTCCCCGCGCCGGAAAAGGCGCGAGGAGAGATCATGAGCCAGATCACCACCCTTGAGGAACTCGAGGCGCTCTATGGCGCGCCGCAGGCCGCATCCGTGGAGAAGGAAGTCGCCGCGCTCACCCCGAGCTATGCCGCCTTCATTCGCCGCGCCCCTTTCGTGGCGGTGGCGACCGTCGGCCCGGATGGCGCGGACTGCACCCCGCGCGGTGATCCGCAAAGCTGCGTCGAGATTGTCGACGAGAGAACGCTGCTCCTGCCCGACCGGCGCGGCAACAATCGCTGCGATACGCTGCGCAATCTCATCCACGATCCGCGCATTGCACTGATGTTCATGGTGCCGGGTTCGCTCAGCATCGTGCGGGTCAACGGCCGGGCGCGCATCCTGACGGATGCAGCGCTGATCGCGCGTCTTGCACGCGCCGGCAAGGCACCGCGCTCGGTCATCGAGATCGCCATCGAGACGGTCTATTTCCAGTGCGCGCGCGCAGTGATGCGGGCCCGGCTCTGGGAGCCGGAGAGCTTTGCCGATCCCGCCGACCTGCCCAGCCCCGGAGCCTTTCTCGCCGACGCCACGCAAGGAAAGATCGACGGCCGGGACTATGATGCGCGCTGGGCGGCGCGGGCCGAAGAGACGATGTGGTGACGGGCGGAGCCATGGAAGCGCGCTACGACCACCGCACGCCGAGGCTGTTTCTCGAAGATCCGCTTTGCGACGGCGCGCAGATCGCCCTTGACCGCGACAAGGCACATTATCTCGTCTCGGTCATGCGGCTGAAGGCGGGGGATGGCGTTCTGGTCTTCAACGGACGCGACGGCGAGTTCCGGGCGGTTCTGGAGGCTGCGGATCGCAAGGCGGCACGGCTGGCGATCGGGCCGCAAACCCGCCCGCAGCCGCAAAGAGCGCGCGTGACGCTCGCCTTCGCGCCGCTGAAACATGCCCGGCTCGACTACATGGTGCAAAAGGCCGTGGAGATGGGGGCCGGCCGGCTGATGCCGGTCTTCACCCATCACACCCAGCCGAACCGCATCAACACCGAGCGCATGCAGGCCAACGTGCTGGAAGCCGCCGAGCAATGCGGCATCCTGACGATCGCCGAGGTTCTGGAGCCGAAAAAGCTTGACGCCTTTCTTGCCGGCGCGGCCGCACGCGATCCCCTGCCGCTTATCGTCTTCTGCGACGAGGGCGAGGAGGCGCAGAGCCCCTTCGCGGCGCTGGATGGTGTGGCCCCGGACCGCGAAGTGGTCGTGCTCATCGGCCCGGAAGGCGGCTTTTCCATCGATGAGCGAAGGGCGATCCGCGCCCTCGGTCATGCCCGCGCCGTCACCCTTGGGCCGCGCATCCTGAGGGCCGATACCGCTGCTGTCGCCGCGCTTGCGCTCGTCGGCGCGGCGCTGGATGAGCGCAAGTGACGCTTGAAGCCCGCCTGTCGCCAAGGCCTCACTCAAACGTGAAATTCAAGCGCCGCGCCGAAATCATAGGATTGCCGGGGTCTTTCTGATTCCGGCATCTGCGGTGTGGCGCTGCGAATGCCGGAACCGGGCCCCGGACCGATCCGGATTGCCCATCGACAGAAGCGGTCCCGAAGGTCTAGACGGAACCAAAACGACACCAGATCGGCACGGCCCGTTCCGTGCCCGGCCGCATCGGGAAAGCCCATGGCCCGCGACACCGACGACCTCCAGCCCATCACCGGCCGCGACGATCTCGTTGCCTGGATTGCCGAGGGCAGCAAGCCGAAAGACGCTTTTCGCATCGGCACGGAGCACGAGAAATTCGTCTTCGACATCAAGACCCACGCACCCAAGCCCTATGACGGTCCGGGCGGCATCGCCGCGATCCTGACCGGCATGCAGGCCCGGCTCGGCTGGGAGCCGATTCTCGACGAAGGCCGCATCATCGGCCTGGCCGGGCCTTCGGGCGGCGGCGCGATCAGCATCGAGCCCGGCGGGCAGTTCGAGCTTTCCGGCGGGGCGCTGGAGACCCTGCACGAGACCTGCGAGGAAGTGCACGGGCACCTGAAGCGCGTGCACGAGGTTGCCGCCCCGCTCGGCGTCGGGTTCCTCGGCGTTGGCTTTGCGCCCGAATGGCCGCTCGAGGCTGTGCCGCACATGCCCAAGTCGCGCTACCGCATCATGCGCGCCTATATGCCCAAGGTCGGCACGCGCGGCCTCGACATGATGCACCGCACGGCGACCATCCAGGTCAATCTCGATTTTGCCGACGAGGCGGACATGGTCGCCAAGATGCGCGTCGGCATGGCCCTGCAACCGCTGGCAACGGCGCTCTTTGCCGCTTCGCCCTTCCGCGACGGGCGGGCAACGGGTCTGCGCTCCGAACGCGCCGCGGTCTGGCTCGACACCGATGGCGACCGCGCCGGCATCCTGCCCTTCGTCTTCGATGAGGGCTTCGGCTTCGAGGCCTATGTCGACTGGGCGCTGAAGGTGCCGATGTATTTCATCAAGCGCGGCGCGACCTATCACGATGTCGCCGGCTCGTCCTTCACCGACCTTCTGGACGGGCGCCATCCGGCGCTGCCGGGCGAAAAGGCCGTGCTCTCCGACTGGACCAATCACCTGTCGACGCTGTTTCCCGATGTGCGGCTCAAGCGGTTTCTGGAAATGCGCGGCGCCGATGGCGGTCCGTGGAGCCGGATCTGCGCCCTGCCGGCCTTCTGGGTCGGGCTGCTCTACGACGATGGCGCGCTGGCCGATACGCTCGATCTCATCGCCGACTGGCCGGTGGAGGAGATCATCCGTTTGCGCGAAACCGTGCCCAGTGAGGGGCTTTCGGCGCGCTTCATGGGCCGCCCTCTGGTCGAGATCGCCCGCGAGGTTCTGGCGATCGCACGGCGCGGGCTCGACGCGCGCGCCAGGCTTTCGGCGAGCGGGGCGAGCGAGGCGGTCTATCTCGACCCGCTCATCGAAATGGCCGAGACCGGCCGCACCCTTGCCGACGACATGATCGCCCGCTTCGAGGACGAATGGGGCGGCGACATCGGCCGGGTCTACACCGCGCTCGCATACTGAGGCTCGCGCCCTGTTGAACTTAAAGTGGTGCCTGTGTGAAAGTGCCTGCATGGTTGGCGGCGTCTTTCTGACGCATCTCGGGGCGGTTCATGAGAGCGTTTCGCACATCACTGGCCAAGGCCGGCGCTTTTGGTCTCGGAGCTGGCGGCATGGCTGGCTGGCGCGTTCCGGGGGCCGATGCCGGCGATGCATTTGGCAGCTTGATGCGCAATTTCATCGGCGTGCCCTTCGATCTGATGCATGTGACAGCGCTGCTGATCGGGCAGGGCGAGGCGTTTCAATCTGTCTACGACTGGATGCTCGGACCGGCGCTGCCCGTAACGGCGACGGCGATTGTCGGCCTCCCGCTGACCGTCGTGCTGGTCATTCCGTGGCGCAGCCGCCCTCTTGTTGATTACGTCTTCCCGGCGCCGCCCGACATTCTGGATCGTGCGCTTGAAAGGCCCGGCGTCGAACCCGGCGATGCGCGCGAGCCCGCAAAGCCGTTCCTTGGCCGTGAAGACGACATGCGCGCGCTGATGATGTTTGCCGGAAAGACCACCGGCAAGGGGCCGGCCTTCATGGCGCTGCATGGGCTCGAGGGCGTCGGCAAGACCCGTCTTGGCCTTGAATGGCTCAAGCGGCTTGGCGGCAAGGGCTGGGATGTCGGGCTTTTGAGGCCGGACAAGACGGTTGCCGAAATCCGCAAGGAGCATTTCCGCCGCAAGACGGCGATCCTCATCGATGCTCCCGGCAAGATGGTCGATGTCTGGCCGCTGCTCCTGGCGCTTCTGGAAAAGAAGCAGCGCCTTCGCATCCTTCTGGCCGATCAGGTCCTGCTGCGCCGCTCCGATGCCTTGTCGAATGCCGATCAGCAACGCATTGACGCGGCCGAACAGCCCGCCCGCCACCTTCTGCGGCTCGACGCTGAGACAATCGACCTTCTGGCGCCGGACCTGCCCGACCGTGTTCGCAAAGAGGCCGATGGCCGCCCCTTGTGGGTTCAGTTCGGCGAAGCGCCGGAACAGGAGATCGCCCGGCGGGCGGCGGGCCGGTTCGAGCGGGCCACAACCGAGGCGGAACAGCGCGCTCTGGCGCTCGGCGCACTCGCCGGCCCCATCGCCCATGACCAGCGCAAGGCCATCCACGACACCGAAGCATCGCTGGCCGCGCTGGAGCGGCTCTATGGCGGCGAAACCCGGGCCACCCTGAAGCGCATCCTGCCGGCGATCAGCCCGGAGATGCTGGCCGATGAAATCGTCATGCGCTTTGCCGAGGCCCGGCCCGAGGCCGATGTTCTGGCCTTCTTTGAAGCGCTTGCCGCGATCAACCCGAATGCGGTTGAACAGCGCCTTGCCAGCCTGTGGCGGCGTGGCGGCCACACAGTGGATCGTCAGGAGATTCTGGACGCGATGCAGGAGGCCTTCGACCGCCGACACCCCGAGCGGCGGGAAGAGAGGCTGCTGGAAGCGGATAGACTGGTGCCTGAAACCGCGAAGGAGCCCCCATCCGATGCGCAAGAAAGGCCGGATTTTCGCCCGCTTGAGAGGACGCTGGACCGCCTTATTCAATTGTCCTCAGCGCGGCCCTTCGACCGGGATTTTCAGCTTGTAGAGGCCAAGGGGGCTGTGAATGCGACCCTTCGATACGGCGAGGCCGGCCGGTTTGATGATCTTGAGCGCTGGGGGGAACGACTGAGGACGATTGGCGCTGCCTTTTCGGAGGATGCGGCCATCCGGCTGGAGGAGGCCGCGGGGGCTGTGAATGCAACCCTTTATTACGGCAGGGCCGGCCGGCTTGAGGATCTGGAGCGCTGGGGGGAGCGGTTGAGAACGATTGGCGCTGCCTTTCCAGAGGATGCGGCCATCCGGCTGGAGGAGGCCAAGGGGGCGTATAATGCGGCCCTTTATTACGGCAGGGCCGGCC
>JAGRKQ010000156.1:10152-10794 GCA_020442235.1 Hyphomicrobiaceae bacterium
ATTACGGCAGGGCCGGCCGGTTTGAGGATCTGGAGCGCTGGGCGGAACGGCTGAGGACGATTGGCGCTGCCTTTCCCGAGGATGCCGCCATCCGGCTGCGAGAGGCCAAGGGGGCGTACAATGCGACCAATCATTACGGCAGGGCCGGCCGGTTTGAGGATATGGAACGCTGGCGCGCGCGACTTGCTGCCGTCGCCCGGGACTTTCCGGCGGATCCGCAGATTCAGGCACTTGCCAGTAACTTTGGCGTCACCTACGTCGCGCAAACACGGCATTGAAGCGCGTGAAAGGTCTGGTTCCGCAAGTCAAGCCCGGGAATGACAAGTTTTTGTTTGGTCCCGATTCTTGCGCTTCACTCGCCATCGCTCGCTCAACGTGCGGATCGGGACGGCCATAAGCGCCCTCAAAAGCCCCTCTCAAGCGTCATTCCCGCCCCTGAGGCGGGAATCCATACTGCGATTGCATAAAACAATAAGCGCCGAAGAGGCGCCGGGCTTTCGCCCGCCCCTGCGGAGCCGTTGAGCAAAGCGAAACGGACGTGAGCGCAAGAAACTGGATTCCCGGGTCAAGCCCGGGAATGACGCAGAGTTTTTACAAGCCAGGTTTTTACAAGCGAAGAGGGTGCTTTTGGTCGTCCCGATC
>JAGRKQ010000157.1 GCA_020442235.1 Hyphomicrobiaceae bacterium
GCGCGCCGGATCGTCCTCCTGCGCCTCGATCAGTGCCGAAAGCGACCCGCGCCGGAATTCCTCGAAGGTCTTGGTCAGTTCGCGGGCAAGAACCGCGCGCCGTTCGGGGCCGAACACCGCCGCGCAGTCGGCCAGCGCCTCGCCGATCCTGTGCGGCGCCTCATAGAGAACAAGCGTTGCCGGGGTTTCGCCCAGAGCTTCCAGTCGAGCCCGGCGCGCGGCCGATTTCGGTGGAAGAAAGCCGGCAAAATAAATCCCGTCGGTCGGCAGACCCGAACCGACCAGCGCGGCGAGAAGCGCCGAAGCCCCCGGCACGGGAACGACCTTGTGGCCGGATTTCAGCACCTCTTCCACCAGCCGGTAGCCGGGATCGGAGAGGAGCGGCGTTCCGGCATCGGAAACGAGGGCGACCACCGCGCTGTCATCGAGCGCGGCAAGGATCTGCGGCCCGGCCTTGTCGGCATTGTGCTCGTGATAGGCCATCAGCCGCGCCGAGATGCCATAAGCATCGAGGAGAACGCGCGTGGTGCGGGTGTCCTCGCAGGCGATGAGATCGGCCCCGGCCAGCGTGTCGAGCGCCCTCAAGGTGATGTCGGCGAGCGCCCCGATGGGGGTCGCGACGATGTGCAGGCCCGGTTCGGGCGCGCGGGCCCCTTTCAGCCTCTGCCAGCCGCTTGTGGCCCGTGCGGTCTCTTTTCCTGTTGCCTTCTGGTGATTCATGGGGACAGAAAGCCACGGCGTTTTTGACTTTGTCGAGCCGCTTCTTCAAGAATCGGAGAAGCGGCGATTTTTCGGCAGGTGTTTCAAGAGGAGGCCGAGCGTGGTTGAGAACGACAAGTTCGCACCGGTGCGGCAGGATCAGTCCGGCCTGAGCCGGCGCCATCTTCTGACGGCGGGCGCGGGCCTCGCGCTGGGCGCGGTTTCGGCGTGCAGCCCGTCCGGCATGGGCGGCGTCGGCTTCGGCAACACCACGCCAAGCGGCCCGACGACGCCGGTGCTCGGCCAGGGACAGACCCGTGTCGGCCTTCTTCTGCCGGCCTCGGCGACCGGCAATGCCGGCGGCCAGGTGGCCTCGGCCTTCCGCAATGCCGCCGATCTTGCCGTCACCGAGCTGGGCGGCAACGACATCACGCTGGTGGCCAAGGACACGCTTGGAACGCCCGAGGGCGCGCGCGCGGCGGCTGCCGAGGCCCTGTCCGAAGGCGTGCAGATGATCGTCGGCCCGGTGTTTTCGCCCGAGGTCGCCGCCGTGTCCCAGATCACCCGCCCGGCAGGCGTTCCGGTCATCGGCTTTTCCACCGACGCGACGGTCGCCGGCCAGCGCACCTTCCTTTTGTCCTTCCTGCCGGCCTCCGATGCGCGCCGCGTGGTCTTCTATGCCGCGGGCGAAGGCAAGCGGTCGATCGGCGCGCTGCTGCCGCAGAACGCCTATGGCCAGGTGATGGAGGCCGAACTGCGCCAGGCCGCCTCGGCGGCGAACATGCAGGTTGCCCAGATCGAGCGCTATGAGCTGACGACCGTCGGCATCCAGACGGCGGCGGCAACGCTCGGCGGCAACCGTTCGCGCTATGACTGCGTGTTCATTCCCGAAGCCGGCGACGTCATCAACCTCATCGTCCAGACGCTCGCCACCAGCGGTCTGACGCCCGAATCGGCGCTGTTCCTCGGCTCCGGCCAGTGGGAGGACGGCCGCGTGACCGGCAATGCCGGGCTGGTCGGCGCGGTCTATCCGGGTCCGGCGCGGGCCGGCTTTGAAGGCTTTGCCGGGCGCTATCAGGCGCGCTTCGGCGCCCCGCCGATCCGCAACGCCTCGCTCGCCTATGATGCCGTGACGCTCGCCGCGTTGTTGTCGCGTTCCGGCGGCGGTCGCATCGATCCGGCGGCGCTCACCAATCCGTCCGGCTTCAACGGCATCGACGGCATCTTCCGGTTCCTGTCCAACGGCGTCTGCCAGCGCGGTCTTGCCGTCTACAAGATCGCCGGCGGTGGCCAGACCGAGGTGGCTTCGGCGGCACCGCGCTCCTTCCAGGGCACGCAGTTCTAGTTTTCGCTCCTCCCAAGGCGCACACATCCCAAGGCGCACGTTGAGCGAACAGGCGTGAGCGAAGCGCAAGACTTGGGATCACTCAGAAACCGCGTCATTCCCGGGCTTGACCCGGGAATCCAGGCCGGCATCTCACGGGATCGGATGATGGCGCGCTCAGGCCGCGATGTCGGCGACGAGCGCGTCGAGCACGGCCATGCCGGATCTTGTGGCGCGCAGGCGCTGGTTGCCGAGGGTTTCCACAAGGCCGTCATCGATCAGCGCATCGATGCGCTTGGGGTCGAGCCGGCGGCCTGAAAGCTCGGTATAGCGTTCCGGGTCGAACCCTTCGCGCAGGCGCAGCGCCATCAGAAGATATTCGTCGCCCATCTCTTCCAGCGTCAGCGGATCCTCGGTGATGAGGCCGTGGCCACGGGTTTCCACGGCCGCAAGCCAGGTCTCGGGATGGCGTTCGGTGGCGGTGGCGACGCGGCGCTCGCCGGCAATCACCCGCCCGTGGGCGCCGGGGCCGATGCCGGCATATTCGCCATAACGCCAGTAGACGAGGTTGTGGCGGCATTCGGCGCCGGCTGCGGCGTGGTTGGAAATCTCGTAAGCCGGAAGCCCGGCTTTATCCATCGCCTCCTGGGTCGCCTCATAGAGCGCCGCGCCGGTGTCGGCATCGGGCACCTTCAGCCGCCCGGCCGCATGCAGAAGCGCGAACTGCGTGCCCGGCTCGATGGTCAGCTGATAGAGCGAGAGGTGATCGGCGGCATAGGTGAGGGCTTCTTGCAATTCGGCCTGCCAGGCGTCAACGCTCTGGTCGGGGCGGGCATAGATGAGATCGTAGGAAACCCGCTCGAAGGTCGAGCGGGCAATGGCGAGCGCCTTGCGGGCCTCCTCCACCGTGTGCCGCCGCCCGAGGGCTGCAAGATCGGGCGCGTTCAGCGCCTGCACACCGAGCGAGACGCGGTTGACGCCGGCGGCGCGATAGCCGCGAAACCGGCCCGCCTCGACGCTCGAAGGATTGGCCTCAAGCGTGATCTCGACGTTCTGCTCCAGCGGCCAGGTGGCGGCGATGGCCTCCAGAATGCCGCCGACCGTCTCCGGCTTCATCAATGAAGGCGTGCCGCCGCCGAGAAAGATCGAGCGCACCGCGCGGCCCTCGGTGCGCTGCCCGAAATGCGCGATCTCGGCCCGCATCGCGGCCAGGAACCGCGCCTCGTCGACGGGGATCGCCCGCACATGGCTGTTGAAGTCGCAATAGGGGCACTTGGAAGCGCAGAACGGCCAGTGCACATAGACGCCGAAACCGGCGTCGCGGTCGGCGAGCGTCAGGCGGTCCGCGCTCATGCGTCCTCCCCGCAAAGATCGGACCAGAAGGCCTTGAAGGCGCGGGCGCGGTGCGAGAGCGCGTCCTTCATGCCGGGCCGCCAGCCGTGTTTTTCTTCCGCGGCCATTTCCCCGAAGCTGCGCTGATAGCCGTCGGGGCGGAAGATCGGATCGTAGCCGAAGCCCTTGTC
>JAGRKQ010000158.1:0-1343 GCA_020442235.1 Hyphomicrobiaceae bacterium
GAAGATCTGGATCAGCGGATTGAGGGCCGCATTCGCGGTGGCCGAAAGCCCGGCCATGATCCCCAGCGGCACCGCCACGAGCGTGGCCAGAAGGAAGCCGAAGAAGACCGTGACGATCGAGGTCCAGATCTGCTGATAATACGTTGGTGCGCCCGTGTAAGTGCGGAAGCGCGGCTCTTCGCCGTTGGCGATGCGCTGGGCATTGCGTTCGTCCTGACGGGCATAGAAATCGTCGCGCCGGTCCATCTGGCGCTCATGATCGGCGTGCAGGTTGAGGACCTGTTCCCAGACCTGGGCAGGCCCCGGAATGGCCCCAAGCGAGGTCTGCACCTGCGGGGCGAGCGAGCCCCAGACGACGAGAAAGAGAAGGATGGCCAGCACCGGCACACCGAGAAGGCGCCAGACTTCCTTGACCTGACCGCGCGGATTGTCGCCGGCGGCGGCGCGCAGGATCGGCGTGACCCAGCCAAGGCCAAGGACGGAGAGAAAGCCGTCAGCCTTGTTGATGCGTGTGAATAGTCGGGCGCGCCGGGCCTCTCGGGCGGCGTCAGCCTCGAACTGGGAGTCGATCGTCGTCATCGTGAGACCTTTCGCGATTGTCCGGGGAAGGCCTGCCCGGCATGTGTGCCGGGCAGAACCGTTCTTGGTCGTCAGTTCTGGACGGCGCCGCCCACGACACGCTGCTCGCCGGTCAGACCGATGGAGAAGCTGTCGATGTAGGCGTTGGGGGTGCGGCCGTCGTAGGGAACGCTGTCGATGAGGGTGTCGACCGGCTCGCGGAAGCCATCCGTATCCCAGGGGAAGTCGCCTTCATTGGCGAGGCCGTCCTCGACCAGGCTGCGGGCCGCTTCCAGATAGATGTCCGGGCGATAAACGCTGCGGGCCACCTCGTGATACCACTCGTCCGGATGGGCTTCGGCGATCTGGCCCCAGCGGCGCATCTGGGTCAGGTACCAGACAGCGTCGGAATAGTAGGGGTAGGTCGCGTAGTAGCGGAAGAAGACGTTGAAGTCGGGAACGTCGCGCACATCGCCCGGCTCATACTCGAAGGTGCCGGTCATCGAGGCCGCGATCACCTGGCTGTCGGCGCCGACATATTCCGGACGCGACAGGATCTCGACCGCTTCCAGGCGATTGGCGTTGGCGTTTTCATCCAGCCACATGGCGGCGCGGATGAGGGCACGCACGATGGCGCGGGTGGTGTTCGGATTGGCTTCGACGAAGTCGGCGCGCAGACCGAAGACCTTTTCCGGGTTGTTCGGCCAGATCTCGTAATCGGTGATGACCGGAACGCCGATGCCGCGCTGGACGGCCTGCTGGTTCCAGGGCTCGCCGACGCAGTA
>JAGRKQ010000158.1:1431-5082 GCA_020442235.1 Hyphomicrobiaceae bacterium
GGCGAATAGTAGCCCGGATGCAGGCCGCCGGCCGCCAGCCAGTAGCGCAGCTCATAGTTATGCGTGGAGACCGGGAAGACCATGCCCATGTCGAAGCGGCGGCCTTCGTTGCGATACTGCTCGACCACCGGGGCAAGGGCCGAGGCGGAAATCGGATGCACGGGACGGCCATCCGCCTGGGAGGGGATGTGCTCGCGCATCAGCGCCCAGACGTCGTTGGAAACGGTGATGCCGTTGCCGTTGAGGTCCATGGAGAAGGGGGTGACGATGTGCGCTTCGGTGCCAAAGCCGATGGTCGCGGCCAGCGGCTGGCCGGCGAGCATGTGGGCACCCTGAAGCGTGCCGTCGATCACGCCGTCGAGCAGGACGCGCCAGTTGGCCTGCGCTTCCAGCGTCACGAAGAGGCCTTCGTCCTCGAAATAGCCGCGCTCATAGGCAACCGCGAGCGGCGCCATGTCGGTCAGCTTGATGAAGCCGAAGGTCAGTTCCTCCACTTCCAGATCCCCGGCGAAGGCCGGTCCGGAGAGGGAGGTTGCAACCGCAAGAGCGGCAAGAAAACGGGTCATAAGGGTCTGTCCTTTCCGTCATCCGGCCGGAACTGCGACCGGAAAAACAAAAAACCGCGCGACACGCCCCGCCAGTTTTGCGAGGGGTCGAGCGGCTCTGCTCAAAATTCCCGGTCGTTGGGAAAGTCAGGTGAAGAGGCTTCGTTGCCTTTCAGTTGGGCAAGTTACGCAAAAGCTAATAAACAGGCAATAGGGGATATTGCGGTGCGGCATGCGTGCGAGTGCGTATGCGGAAAAACTGATGAATCTTATTGTTTTTCAGTGTGTTGAGCGGATGGGTCGTATGTCTGCCCATCGAAGAACCCGTCCGGTTCCAGAAACAATCGCCCCGTTTCCGCCGCCGCCGGCGTGCGCTCCAGAATCGCGCCTTCGACCTTTTCAGAGGCCGCGGGCAGCAACGCGCCAAGAGGCTTGAGGGCGCTGCGGTATAGATCGCTGCGAAAGGCCTGCCGGGCATTCTGCGCCGCGAATGCCGGGTCGAGCGATGCGCGCCGGGCAAGCCGTTCGCCGATCCAGGCGGCCTGGCTGCGCCAGGGAAAATTCGCCGCGCCATTGAAGAAGTCGATGAAAGCGGGGACGCGGCGTTGCTCGCCCTTGTCGGAAATGGTCATCACCCCGCCAAGACTGCGGTCGATGATGTCTGCCGGCACATCGAGATAGGGTCTGCGCGACAGAATTTCGGCGGCCGTGATGAGGCTCTCCGGGTCGCCGAGCCAGCGCGCGGCCGACCAGACGGCACGCATCAGCCGGCCGAGAAGGTGCGGTTCGGTTTCGGCCCAGTCCGTGCGCACGGCCAATACCTTTTCCGGCGCCCGTTTCCAGATCGCGGTGCTGGGGAGCAGCATCTCGCCGAAACCGTTCTCAACCGCCATGGAGCCCCAGGGCTCGCCGACGCAGAAGGCATCGATGTCGCCGGCAGCGAGCGCATCGCTCATCATCGCCGGGGGAATGGTGCGGATCGTGATGCTGTCGGGCTGAAACGCGCCGACCGCATCGAGCCAATAGCGCACAAGCTCGAAATGCATCGAGAACGGGAAGGGGACGCCGAAACGGATCGGCTTGCCGCCAGAAGCTGCTGCGAGCGCTTTGCCGGCAGCGAAGGGATAGTCGAAACCGAAGGCAAATCCGGCCTCGCGCATGGAGGTGGCAAGTGTCTTGTTGACGCAGATGGAGCTGCCATTGACGGAGAGCACCATGACCGCGCTGAGCGGCGTTGCCGCCCCGCCCAGCCCGAGGGAGACGGCGACCGGAACGGGCGACAGGATGTGCGCCGCGTCGACACGGCCGAAGGAAAGCATGTCGCGCACCGACGACCAGGAAGGCGCGCGTATGAGATCCAGCGACAGGCCTTCGGCTTCGGCAAAGCCCATCTCCTGGGCAACGATCAGAGGCGCCGCGTCGACAAGCGGAATATAGGCAACCGAAAGCGTCACCGTCTTCATGACAGGAGCCCGGAAGCGGTGACCAGCGCTTCGGCGACGTCGGCGACGCGGCGGCCCTGATCCATGGCGGTGCGCCTCAGAAGGGCATAAGCCTCTTCCTCGCCGATCCCCCTGGCTTTCATCAGCAGCCCCTTGGCGCGGTCGATGACCTTGCGTTCGGCGAGGGCCCGCTTGGTTTCGGCCAGTTCGTTGCGCATCCGCCGGAACATCTGGAAGCGCGCAATGGCCGCATCGAGGACCGGCTTGACGCGTTCCGGTTTCAGGCCGTCCACAACATAGGCCGAGACGCCGGCCTCGATGGCGGTCTGGGCAAGACCGCCGGCCGAGCCGGAAACGAACATCGCCACCGGGCGGTCCATGGGGCCGGAGGCCAGCGCCAGTTCCTCCAGAGTGTCGCGGGACGGATTGTCGATGTCGATGAGCACGATGTCAGGCGAGCGTGCCGCGATGTGGCGCGCCAGCCCGCTTTCCTCGCCGATGACGAGGATGTCGTAATCGTCGGCCGCCTTGAGGGCATCAACGATCTGGATGGCGCGATCGCGATCCTTTTCCACGATGACGATTGAGAGGCGGTCGCTCATGATGTTGCTTTGCAAAGCGTGCGGTGATCGGCGCGCTCGATGAGAAAGTCCTTTGTCATCAGGTAATTGTGCCAGCGGCGGCCAAGGTCAAGCCGTGGCTCATGTTGCGTGTGCGAAGATGGTCCGTCAAGGCGCTCCAATCCATGCGTCAGGATTGTGCCGGGCGATGCGCATTTCGGTTCAATAGGACAGCATGTGCGGCAGACGTTCCTGCGGCATAATTTTGTCGCCTAATAAATAGAAGGTGTCTTTTACATCTGGGGAAATTTTAAAATACCAGGGTCGCATATTGCATTAAACGAGTAAATATCGACCCAACATTGGACATGAATGCTTTATGGGAATTTGTTGTCTTCTCGTGTGCAATATTGATTGCTATCGTTCGCCCAGCATGCTGCCGGACATGTTCGGCTGAAAGCAGGGGGAACGGAACATGATATCCGTCATTCGCTTTGCCGTTGTTGTGCTTCTTGTCATCGTGTCGGCAGGTGCGCGGGAGGCCGTCGCACAGGATGTTGCCGGGGCAAGCGATTATCCGCTGGTTGGCCGGTTTCAGGGCGCGCGCATCATTCGCTACACCGACACCAGCTATGAAGCGTTCTACTTTCCGCGCCAGCCCATCGGGCTCAATGAATACCAGAACCCCGATGCCAACTCGGATCATGCCGAGGGCCATCTGATCCGCATCCAGTATGAGGGGCCTGAGGGTGTTTCTGCGCTCGAAACGATGCGCAATTACGAGGCCAAGCTGGCATCGGAAGGTTTTGAAGTCGTCTTCTCATGCCGCCGTGAGGCTTGTGGATTTCCGCCCCATTTCTACCGCGTCGCAAATCAGGACGGGCGACTGCCCCAACTTTGGGAAACCCAGCATTACATCTATGCCCGCCTCGACACGCCGCAGCACAATCTCTGGGTCAGCATCCACATGGTTGAGGGTGGCGGCGGCAACCGGCCCCTGCGCACATTTACCGCCGTCAATGTGATCGAGGCGGCCGTGATGCAGACCGACCAGATCACGGTGCTTGAAGCCGATGCGCTTGCCGAGGCGATTGCCCGGGATGG
>JAGRKQ010000158.1:5191-8025 GCA_020442235.1 Hyphomicrobiaceae bacterium
CTGAACGTGCTGATCGTCGGCCACACCGACGGGCGCGGGGCTTTCGACTACAATTTGTCCCTGTCGCAGCGGCGGGCACAATCCGTTGTCGATGCGGTGGTGCGTGGTTTCGGCATTCCGGCATCGCGGATGACGCCGGCGGGGGCGGGCATGGTGGCTCCGGTCGCCAGCAATCGCACGGAAGAGGGACGTGCCCGCAACCGCCGCGTGGAAATCGTCGAACGCGTGGAATGAGGCTCCGTTCCGCACAGGCCCATTGAGCGAAGCCTGCCTGCTGGTGCACACTCACGGTACCGATCACGGGAGGATCGCGTGCCGGAAACCGGGCATCGGCCGTCTGCTGCGGCTATCAGAGACCTTGCCGAAGAGCACATGGGCCGGGAGGGGGCGCTTCTGCCCATCCTGCACGCGGTGCAGGCGCGTTACGGCCATGTCCCGGAAGAAGCGCTGCCCGTCATTGCCGAAGTGCTGAACCTGTCGCGCGCCGAAGTGCAGGGCGTGGTCAGCTTCTATCATGATTTTCGCGATGCGCCGGCGGGCCGCCGGGTCATCAAGGTCTGCCGGGCGGAAGCCTGTCAGGCCGTTGGGGCGGAGGCTTTGGCCGCGCAGCTTCTGGAACGGGCCGGGATCGGCTGGGGTGAAACGACGCCCGATGGTGCGCTGATGGTGGAGCCGGTCTATTGCCTCGGGCTGTGTGCGTGCGGGCCGGCCGCGCTGGTCGATGGCGTGCCGCGAGGCCGGCTCGATGCCGGGGCACTTGAGGCGCTTCTGAACGGGGAAGGGCAGTGACGCGCATCCTCAGGATCTTCGTCTCCGGTGACGGCGCGGCAAAAGCGCTCGGTGCCGACCGCGTCGCCGAAGCGTTTGCCCGAGAAATGGCCGCGCGGGGGATCGAGGCGCCGCTCATCAGGCCCGGCAGCCGCGGCCTCGTCTATCTTGAACCGCTCGTCGAGGTCGAAACGGATCAGGGCCGCATCGCTTACGGGCCTGTTTCAGCAAGGGATGTGGCGGCCCTTCTCGACGGCAGGCTGGAAAGCCATGGGCTTACGGAAAAGATCGAGGCCCTTGCGTCCCAGACCCGCATGACCTTTGCCCGATGCGGCCGGATCGACCCGCTCGATCTTGCTGCCTATGAGGCCGAAGGCGGCTGGCGCGGGCTTGAAAAGGCAATGGCGCTCGATCCTGAAAGCGTTGTCGCCGAAATGACGGCCAGCGGGTTGCGCGGGCGCGGTGGGGCCGGCTTTCCCGCCGGCATCAAGTGGGAAACGGTGCGCAAGGCCGAAGGCGGGCAAAAATACATCGTCTGCAACGCCGATGAAGGCGACAGCGGCACCTTTGCCGACCGCATGCTGATGGAGGGCGATCCCTTCACGCTCATCGAAGGCATGGCGATTGCGGCGCGGGCGGTCGGCGCCGGCAAGGGCTATATCTACCTGCGCTCGGAATATCCCGACGCGATCCGCGTGATGCGCGAGGCCATCGGCCATGTCCGTTCCGCCGGTATTCTGGACCGGGCCGGTCTTGCCTTTGACATCGAACTGCGCGTCGGCGCCGGGGCCTATGTCTGCGGCGAGGAGACCGCGCTTCTCAATTCCCTTGAGGGCAAGCGCGGCATCGTGCGGGCCAAGCCACCCTTGCCGGCGCTCGCCGGGCTCTTCGGCAGTCCGACCGTCGTCAACAACGTCCTGACGCTTGCCGCCGCGCCCGCCATTCTCGCCGATGGCGCTGAGAGCTATGCCGGGCTTGGCGCCGGGCGGTCGCGCGGCACGGTCCCGGTGCAGCTTTCCGGCAATGTAAGGCGCGGCGGGCTTTATGAACTGCCCTTTGGCGTTACGCTTGGCGCGCTCGTTGATGAAATCGGCGGTGGCACGGCTTCGGGCCGGCCCGTGCGGGCGGTGCAGGTCGGGGGTCCGCTCGGGGCCTATTTCGGGCCGGGCGATTTCGATCTGCCCTTCACCTATGAGGATTTCGATGCCGCCGGCGGGCTCATCGGTCACGCCGGGATCGTCGTTTTCGACGATACGGTCGACATGCTGAAGATGGCCCGTTTCGCCATGGAATTCTGCGCCGTCGAAAGCTGCGGGAAATGCACGCCCTGCCGCATCGGGGCGGTGCGCGGCGTGGAAACCCTCGACCGCATTGCGGCCGGCGACGAAGAGGCGGTCACGCTTCTGACCGATCTTTGCGCGACCATGCGGGCCGGGTCGCTGTGCGCGCTGGGCGGCTTCACACCCTATCCGGTGCTGTCGGCGCTGGAGCGTTTCCCGGAAGACTTCACCCGGCGGCGGGAGGCGGCGGAATGAGCGGCAAGGGCTCCATTCAGGATTTCGGCACGCCCGGACGCGACGGCAAACCCGTCACGCTGACCGTCGACGGCTTTTCCGTCACCGTGCCGGAAGGCACTTCGGTGATGCGCGCGGCGGCCGAAGCCGGCATCGCCATTCCGAAGCTCTGCGCCACCGAAAGCCTGGAGGCCTTCGGGTCCTGCCGGCTCTGCCTGGTCGAGATCGAAGGCCGGCGGGGGACACCGTCCTCCTGCACGACGCCGGTGGAGGCGGGCATGGCGGTGCACACCCAGACGCCGCAGCTGCAACGCCTGCGCCGCGGGGTGATGGAGCTTTACATCTCCGACCATCCGCTCGATTGCCTGACCTGCGCCGCCAATGGCGATTGCGAGTTGCAGGACATGGCCGGCGCGGTCGGCCTGCGCGAAGTGCGCTATGGAACGGGCGACAACCACTTCGCCCCGCGCGATGCCGTTGGCGCCAATCCGCGCTACATCGAAAAGGATGTCTCCAACCCCTATTTTTCCTATGACCCGTCGAAATGCATCG
>JAGRKQ010000159.1:0-3852 GCA_020442235.1 Hyphomicrobiaceae bacterium
GCCGGGCCGGCCTCATGACGGCACAAACGCCGTCCTTTTCCCGAAGCGTTCCAGAGGGCGATACGCATGAGCGCGCGGTCTGCGACCGCTGCGGCTTCGTTTCTTATGACAATCCGAGGATCATCGTCGGCTCCGTCCCGCGCGACGAACAAGGCCGCTTCCTGCTCTGCCGGCGCGCCATCGAGCCGCGCCGCGGCTTCTGGACCCTGCCTGCCGGCTTTCTGGAACTGTCCGAAACGCCTGAAGAGGGCGCCCGGCGCGAGGCGATGGAAGAGGCCCGTGCCGCTCTCGATCTCGGCCCTCTGCTCGCCATCTATACGGTGACGCGCATCAGCCAGGTGCAGCTTTTCTACCGCGCCCGGCTGACCAGCACCCCCGAAGCCGGCGAGGAAAGCCTCGAAGTCGCACTCTTCCGCCATGAAGAGATCCCCATAAAAGCCCTCGCCTTCCCGACCGTTGCCAGCGCCATTGCCCATGAACTGGAAGCCGAACGGCTGGCGGCGCGCGGGCTTGCCTTTTCCCCCTTCACCCACTGGGAGCAGCCGTGATGGATGAAACCCGCGATGTCGTGCGCACCGCGCGCCTGCCGGCCCTTTTGACCGGCGGCGCCCTTGTGGCGCTCGCCCTCATGCTGACGGTGACGCCGCTCATCGCCGACGCGGACGCCAGCCCCGAAAGCACCATCGTGCAGCGCGCCGTGCCGATCTTCGCCGCTGCCGCGGTGGCGGCCTATCTCGGCTGGATTGGTCTCAGCGTCCTTCTGGCCGGCGCAATGCGCGCACCTTTCGTCGGCGCCGATGCCGGCCGCTTCCACCGCTTCCTCGCGCTGGCGCCGATGCGCACCTCCATCGACATTGCCGAGGTCGGCGACATCGGCCTGCGCGGCGTCTGGATCATCCTCGTCGATGGAGCAAGGCCGCAGGGCAAGCTCCTGACCGGCCTTTTCGGGGCGAAGGGGCTCTGGATTCCGGGCTATCTTGCCGAAGGCGGCGGGGCGGCGGTGATCGCGCTCATCGACCGCCACCGCGCGGACCTCGTCAATCCCCTTCGCGACTGACGTTTTCGCCCTTTTCGTCCCCGGCCTCGTCATCCTCCACCGCGTGGCGCAGCAGCAGCGGCATCTGGCTCATGGCGAAGACGAGGGTGATCGGCATCATCCCCCAGACCTTGAAGGCGACCCAGAAATCCGTCGTCTGGGTGCGCCAGACCGCCTCGTTGAGCGCGGCCAGGAAAACAAAGAACAGCCCCCAGCGCAGGGTCAGCTTGCGCCAGCCTTCATCGGTCAGCCGGAAGGCATCGCCGAAGACGATGGCGATCAGCGAGCGCCCGAAAGCCAGTCCGCCCAGAAGCAGCCCGGCGAAGAGAAGGTTCACGATGGTCGGCTTCAGCTTGATGAAGAGATCGTCCTGAAGGATCAGCGTCAGCGCACCGAAGACGAGCACGACGACGCCGGAAACCAGCGGCATCACCGGCACCTTGCCGAACAGCACCTTCGAGGCGACGAGCGCGGCCAGGATCGCCACCATGAAGACGGCGGTGGCGAAAAAGATCGGCTGGCCGAAGACGGAAAGCGCCGGCACGGCCGCCATCAGCGCCGCGCCGCGGGCATTTGCCAGAAAGAACAGCACCAGCGGACCGAGCTCGAGCGCGAACTTCATCAGCCCGCCGGACTTCGCCCCCGTCGGGGTTTCGCCATCCTGCGTCATGATCCGCCCTCCTGTGCCGCGCCGCGTTCCAGCCCGGCGATCGCCCGGGCGAAATCCTTCGGATTGAAGGCTTCCAGATCCTCGATCCCCTCGCCCACCCCGATGAAGGGAACCGGCAGGGCATGTTTTTCGGAGATCGCGACGAGAATGCCGCCCTTCGCCGTGCCATCGAGCTTGGTCATGACGAGGCCGGTGACGCCCGCCGTCTTGCCGAAGATTTCCGTCTGCTGAAGCGCGTTCTGCCCCGTCGTCGCATCGAGCACCAGAAGCACGTCATGCGGTGCATCCGGGTCGATCTTGCGGATCACGCGGACGATTTTTTCAAGCTCCGCCATCAGTTCCGAGCGGTTCTGAAGCCGGCCGGCCGTATCGATGAGAAGCACATCGATGCCCTCGGCCTTCGCCCGGTTCAGCGCCTCATAGGCAAGCGCGGCCGCATCCGAGCCCTGCGGCTTGGTCACCACCGGAACGCCGGCCCGCTCGCCCCAGACGCCCAGCTGCTCGATGGCCGCTGCACGAAAGGTGTCGCCCGCCGCCAGCATCGGCTTCAGCCCTGCCGCCACCATCTTGGCGGACAGCTTGCCGAGCGTCGTCGTCTTGCCGGCGCCGTTGACCCCGACCATCAGGATGACGTGCGGGGCGCGGCCGGGGCGGATTTCCAGCGGCCGGGCGACCGGCGCCAGCACCTTCTCCACCTCGGCGGCGAGCACCGCCTGCACCTCCTCGCCCGAAACGTCGCGGCCGTAGCGTTCCTTTTCCAGCCGTTCCACGATGCGCGTCGCGGTCACGACGCCGAGATCGGCCGCGACCAGAACGTCTTCCAGATCTTCCAGCGTCGCCGCATCGAGCCTGGACTTGGTGACAAGATCGACAATGCCCTTCGACAGGCTTGAGGAGGAGCGCTTCAGCCCCGCCTTGAGCCGGCTCCACCAGCCGCCCGCCGCTACGGCCGGGCCTTTTTCCGCGCCGGCGGCGCCGAGAACGACCACCCGTTCTTCCGTCATCAGGCCGCCTCCGCCGTCAGCATGGTGCCATCATGGCCGGTGATGCGCGCCGGCAGGATCGCGCCCGGCGTCCCGCCCTCCAGCATCACCTCGGTGAAATCCTCCGCCCGCCCGCGCCCCTCGCGTTCGATGAGAACCCTGGCGAGCCGCCCGCGCGCGGCTTCCAGATGCGCGGCAAGCCGCTCCGCGCCCTTCGCGCGCAGCCGCGCCGCCCGCGCCTTGATCGCGCCGCCCGGCACTTGCGGCATGCGTGCGGCGGGCGTTCCCGCGCGCGGCGAATAGGGAAAGACATGCAGGAAGGTGAGGCCGCAATCGTCCACGAGCCGCAGCGTGTTCTCGAACATCGCCTCGGTCTCGGTCNNGCGTTCGCCGTCATGGCCGGTGATACGGGCTTCGACGATGTCGCCCGGGCGTCCCCGGTCGATTGCCGCCAGCGTGAAATCCTCCGTGCGGCCGAGGCCCTCCCGCTCGACGAGGACATGCTGGGTGGTGCCGGCAAGCGTTGCCAGATGACGGGCATGGCTCGCGTCTCCGGCAGCGCGCAGCCGCGCGGCGCGCTGCTTGACGATGCCGCGATCGACCTGCGGCATGCGGGCGGCAGGCGTTCCCTCGCGCGGGCTGAACGGGAAGACGTGAAGGTGAGTGAGGCCGCACTCCTCCACGATACGCAGCGAGTTTTCGAACATCTCTTCTGTCTCGGTCGGAAAGCCGGCGATGAGATCGGCGCCATAGACGAGATCGGGCCGGCGCGCCTTCATTTCGGTGCAGAAGCGGATGGCATCGTCGCGCAGGTGCCGCCGCTTCATGCGCTTCAGGACAAGATCGTCGCCCGCCTGGAGCGAAAGATGCAGATGCGGCATCACCCGCGCCTCGCCGATGATGGCATCGGTGAGCGCCGGATCGGCCTCGATGGAATCGATGGAGGAGATGCGAAGCCGCGGCAGGTCCGGGCAATGGTGAAGGATCGCCTGCACCAGATCGCCGAGACGCGGATTGCCGGGAAGGTCCGGCCCATAGCTCGTCAGGTCGACGCCGGTCAGCACCACCTCGCGATAGCCGTTCTCGACCAGCCGCTTCACCTGATCGACGACGACGCCCATCGGCACGGAGCGCGAATTGCCGCGCCCATAGGGAATGATGCA
>JAGRKQ010000159.1:3868-11199 GCA_020442235.1 Hyphomicrobiaceae bacterium
CAGCCGTTCTGCACCTGCACGAAGGCGCGCGCCCGCCCGTCAAGCCCTTCGACGAGATGCTCCGCCGTCGCCTTCACGCTCATGATGTCGTTGACGAGAACGCGCTCGGTCTCGGGCACGTCGAGCGCAAGCCGCTGCCAGGCGCCGGCCTTGGTCTTTTCGTCATTGCCGAGCACGACATCGACCTCGTCCATGGCGGCAAAGCGCTCCGGCTCGGTCTGTGCGGCGCAGCCGGTGACGATGATTTTCGCTTGCGGGTTCTCGCGGCGGGCCCGGCGGATCGCCTGGCGCGCCTGACGCACCGCCTCGCCGGTCACCGCGCAGGTGTTGACGATGACCGCCTCGCCCAGCCCGGCCTCGCCGGCCAGCTGGCGGATGGTTTCCGATTCCACCGTGTTCAGCCGGCAGCCGAAGGTGAGAAGGCGCGGCTCGCTCATGCCGTGTCCCCGAGCATCGCCGCATCGAGAACGACGTCGCGCTCGAAGACGACCGGCCCGGTGAGCAGCACATGATCGTCGCTTTCGCGCCATTCGACCCCGAGCGCGCCGCCGGGAAGATGCAGAACCGCCTTGCGCCCGGTGCGGCGGCGACGGTTGGCGGCGATCAGCGTTGCGCAGGCTGCCGAGCCGCAGGCAAGCGTCAGCCCCGCGCCGCGCTCCCAGACCTTGAGGACGATGGTCTCGCGGTCGATCACCTGGGCAACGGAAATGTTCGCCCCTTCGGGGAAATAGGGGTGATGCTCCAGCACCGGGCCGATGCGGTCGAGCTGGATGGCGTTGACATCCTCGACGAAGAACACCGCGTGCGGATTGCCCATGGAAAGAACCGAAGGCGAATCCATCACCGGATCGCCGATCGGCCCGACGGCAAGCTCGATGTGGCGCGTCTCGGCAAAGGGCTCCGACAGGGGAACGTCCTTCCAGCCGAACTTCGGCGTGCCCATGTCGACGGTGAAGGTGGTCGGCGCATCGCGGCGCACGGATAAAAGCCCGGCATCGGTCTCGGTCAGGATCTCGTCCGCAGCGATGCCATCCGCCTCGAACAGATGCCAGCCGACGCAGCGCATGCCGTTGCCGCAGGCCCCGGACATCGAGCCGTCGACATTGTAGATGCTGATGCGGGCAAGGGTGCCGCCGGCGCGCGGATCGGCCAGCACCATCAGCTGGTCGAAATGCGTCGCCTCATGCGCGCCAAGCGCACGCGCCTCCTGCGCGCTCACCCGCGCCGGCGATCCGCGAAGATCGAGAACGGTGATCTTGTTACCGGCACCGTTCATCACCCGCGCGGTGCGGCCTTCAAGCATGGGCATGGGTCTGTCGGTCCGGTTGCTGGCGTCCAGTTGCGCTATATGGCCGATCGGGCGGCTCTTTTGAAGGGCCGGCCGGCGCCTTTAAGACGGCGTTAACCATAACTCGCGCGTTCTCGAAGAAAGGCCTTTTTACAGATTCCGTCCCGAGAGCGCGCCATGGACATCAAGTTCTACAAGGTTCACCCGAACGTTCCCGAGATCGTGCCCGCCCGGTCGAACCGCGACTGGATGGATGCGACGATGAACCGTTTCGCCTATCGCTGCCTGCCGCTGTCGATCGCCAACGCCACCGGCTGGGAGGTCCTCTGCCCGACGACCTTCGACATTCTTTACACCGGCGGCGGCGGCATCAGCGACATCCGCATCGCCGGACGCGATCCGAACTATCCGGTCGATGCGCTCGCCGCCTCGCATTTCGCCCATGGGGTGCTGACCTTCCACATCGGCTATCTGATCCGCACCCCGCCGGGCTGGGGCATGTTCGTCACCGGTGCGCCGAACTGGCCCAAGGACGGCCTCACCCCGCTCGCCGGCCTCATCCAGACCGACTGGCTGCCCTTCCCCTTCACCATGAACTGGAAGCTGACCCGCCCCGGCAAATACACCTTCCACAAGGGCGAGCCCTTTGCCTTCCTGATGCCGGTGCCGCATTTCGAGATGGAGGCGCTGGAGCCCAAGGTCTATTCGCTCGACAGCCACCCGGAGCTGAAGGGCGCCTATGAGGAATGGTCGCAAAAGCGCGCCGAGTTCAATCAGCGCCTGCACGACAACGACCCCGAAGCGGTGAAGGAAGGCTGGCAGCGCTGGTACACGCGCGGCGAGACCCCGGACGGAAAGAAGGTCGAGGTCCGCCACACCTCCAAGCGCAAGATGAAGAAGCTGGTGCCCGGTGAACCGGGAACGGCGACCGAACCCGCGCGCTAGGCCAGCCGACCTCAGGACGCTTCAGGACTGCGCGAAGGCCGCCGCCTGAACCTTTGCGACGAAGCCGCCGGTCTCGCCCTCAGCGTCAAGGCCGGCCATGGCCCCGCCGGAAAGCCAGCCCTCGGCCACATCGGGCGCGGCAGCCAGCGCGGCGAGCCCGCCCCTGAGGCTGAGCCGCCCGGAGGCAAGACCGCGCTTTTTCATCAAGGCCTCGAAGGCCGCCACGATGGACAGATGCAGAAGCAGGAAGGCCGGGGCGCTCGGAACGCCCTCGCCGCGCGTCGGGTCGTAGCCTTGCGGCCCGCTGACCGCCATGCAGGCCGCAAGCGCGCGCGAGGTCCACAGCCGGCAGGCAAGCGGGCGCCAGACATGAATGCCGCAGCGCCCCTCATCGTCGTTGAAAGGGCACAAGCCGTCCTTCGCCTCGGGCACGCTGCGCGCTTCATCGGCAAGCGACAGCGCCAGATAGACGGCTTCGGTCGGCAGAAGCGCGATGTCGCGGCGACAGCAATGGTTGCAGCCCGGCTTGCAGGCGAGCGGCGCAGGCGAGTTGTCGAGCGCCCGCGCCACCATGCCATGTGCAAAGTCGGCCATGACGAAAACCGCATCCATCAGCCGGAGGAAGCCATAAAGCCCCTCGTCCTCGGACCAGATGTCATCCAGCGCCTCGGCCAGCGCCGCACTCGCCGCCACCTGCCCGGCGCCATAGGGCTCGGGCATGCCCATGAGGCCGGGAATGTCGAGGCGCTGAAGGCGCTTCATGTCGTCGGGATCGGGATAGAGACGTGCCATCGCCAAGGCTTAGCCTGCCGGCGCGGGCGAGACAATGCGCCAGAACGGGCTCGTCTTCTTGACTTTTCATGCCCATGCGCGTTTAACCCCGCGATCACGGATCACGATCCGAAACCGACCCGCCGACCGGGGCCCGATCCCGGAGGCCAACGTCCGTCAGCGCCAGGCGCCCACGGGCGCAAATGTGCTTGAACCGCGCCTTGGCGCAGAAGACTGGACGCAGCGATGTTTGAAACGCTCTCCGAACGCCTCTCCGGCATCCTCGACGGCCTGACCCGTCGCGGTTCGCTGTCGGAAAAGGATGTCGGCGAGGCGCTGCGCGAGGTCCGCCGGGCATTGCTGGAAGCCGACGTCGCGCTCGATGTCGTCAAGAGCTTCACCGACAAGGTCCGCCACCGCGCCGTCGGCCAGGATGTCCTGCGCTCCGTCGCTCCCGGCCAGCAGGTCATCAAGATCGTCCACGATCAGCTGGTGGAGATGCTCGGCGCCGATCAGGTCGGCATCAGCCTTGCCGCCGTTGCGCCGGTGCCGATCCTGATGGTCGGCCTTCAGGGCTCCGGCAAGACCACCACCACGGCCAAGATCGCCAAGCGGCTCTCCGAACGCGAGCGCCGCAAGGTGCTGATGGCCTCGCTCGACACCCGCCGTCCGGCCGCGCAGGAACAGCTGAAGGTGCTCGGCGAGCAGCTTGGCATCGACACGCTGCCGATCGTCGCCGGCCAGGATGCCGTGCGCATTTCCAAACGCGCCCTCGATGCGGCGCGGCTCGGCGGCTATGACGTCGTCCTTCTCGATACCGCCGGCCGCACCACCGTCGATGAAGAGCTGATGGACGAGACCGCGTCCATCAAGGCGGCGACGAACCCACATGAGGTTCTTCTCGTCGTCGATGCGCTGACCGGTCAGGACGCCGTGAACACGGCCAGCGCCTTCGACACCCGCCTCGACATCACCGGCATCGTCATGACCCGCCTCGACGGTGACGGTCGCGGCGGCGCGGCACTGTCCATGCGCCATGTCACCGGCAAGCCGATCAAGCTCATCGGCACCGGCGAGAAGACCGACGCGCTGGAGGATTTCCATCCCGAACGCATCGCCGGACGCATCCTCGGCAAGGGCGACATCATCTCGCTGGTGGAAAAGGCCGCCCGCGACATCGACGAGAAGAAGGCCGCCGACATGGCGGCGAAGATGCGCAAGGGCATCTTCACCCTCGACGACCTCAAGGAGCAGCTCGGCCAGATGCAGAAGCTCGGCGGGCTCGGCGGCATCATGAGCATGATGCCCGGCATCGCCAAGGCGAAGAAGCAGATCGAGGCCTCCGGCATGGATGACCGCGTCGTCACCCGCCAGATCGCCATCATCCAGTCGATGACGCCGAAGGAGCGCACGAACCCCGACCTTCTGAAGGCGAGCCGCAAGAAGCGCATCGCCGCCGGCTCGGGCGTCGATGTCGCCGACGTCAACAAGCTTTTGAAGATGCACCGCCAGATGGCCGACATGATGAAGGCCATGGGCAAGAAGAAGGGCGGCCTGATGGGCGCGCTCTTCGGCAAGGGCGGCATGCCGGACGTCGATCCGGCGGAACTGGAACGCATGGCAAAGTCCGGCCAGATGCCGAACCTGCCGAAGGGATTGCCCGGCGGCCTGCCGCCGGGGATGGGCGGGGGCCTCCCGCCAGGACTTCCGGGCCTTGGACCCACGCGCGGCGGACTGCCGGGCCTGGGATCGGGCAAGAAGAAATAACCGGCCGCAGCGCGGCCAGACGAACCCGGCGCCTTCGCCGGACTGAAAAGGACTGAACGATTATGGCACTCAAGATCCGGCTCGCCCGTGGCGGCTCCAAGAAGCGTCCCTACTACCGCATCGTCATCGCCGATGCCCGCGCCCCGCGCGATGGCCGCTTCATCGACAAGGTCGGCTCCTACAACCCGCTGCTTCCGAAGGATTCGGCCGAGCGCGTGACCCTCGACGCAGACGCCGTCCGCGCCTGGCTCGCCAAGGGCGCCCAGCCGACCGACCGCGTGCTGCGCTTCCTCGATGCCGCCGGCATCATGACCCGTCCGGCCCGCAACAACCCCAAGAAGGCCGAGCCGGGCGAGCGCGCCAAGGAACGCGCCGCCGAGCGCGCCGAGAAGGAAGCCGCGGCCGCCGAAGCGGCTGCCGCTCCGGCCGAAGCTCCGGCTGAAGCACCGTCCGAAGACGCCGCCGAGTAAGCGAAGGGCCCTGCCATGACGGGCGATGCGGACGACAGGCTGATTTTCATCGCCCGCATCGGCGCGGCCCATGGCGTGAAGGGCGAGGTCAGGGTGAAGAGCTTCACCGAAGACCCGCTCGACCTTGACGCCTACGGGCCGCTTGTGACCCGCGACGGGGCGCGGCGCTTCACGCTGCGCTCCCTGCGCGCCATCAAGGGCGACGGCATGCTGGTTGTCGCCTTCGACGGCGTTGCCGACCGCACAAACGCCGAAAAGCTGAACGGCACCGACCTTTACGTCCCACGCTCGGCCCTGCCCGAAACGGACGAGGACGATTTCTACTATGAAGATCTCGTCGGGCTTCAGGCCCTGACGCCCGAAGGCGAAGCGATCGGGCGCGTCACCGGCGTGTTCGATTTCGGCGCCGGCGATCTTCTGGAAATTGCCCCCGAAAACGCAAAAAGCTTTCTCGTCGCCTTCACCCGCGAAACCGTGCCCGCGATCGATCTTGCCAGCCGCCGGCTGACCCTCATCCGCCCCGCCGAGACCGGCGACGATGCAGGAGATGGCGCCGGGCATGGCGATGGGGCGGACGAGGACCCGGCGTGAGCGGCTTCCACGCCAGCGTCATCACCCTTTATCCGGAAATGTTTCCCGGCCCCCTCGGGGTGAGCCTTTCCGGCAAGGCGCTGGAAGATGGGCTGTGGCGGCTTGAAACCCTCTTCCTGCGCGATTTCGGGCGCGGACGGCACCGCGCCGTCGACGATACGCCCGCCGGCGGCGGCGCCGGCATGGTGCTGCGCCCCGACGTCGTCGCAGAGGCGGTCGAGGCGGTCAGCCCCGAAGGCGATGCCCGCCCGCGCCTGCTGCTGTCGCCGCGCGGCAGGCCCTTGACGCAGGCCCGCGTGCGCGCGCTCGCCGATGGCCCGGGCGCCGTGCTTCTGTGCGGCCGCTTCGAGGGGGTCGACCAGCGCGCCATCGAGCATTGCCGCCTCGAAGAAGTGTCCATCGGCGACTATGTCCTCTCGGGAGGCGAACTCGCCGCCATGGTGCTGATCGACGCGGTCGTCCGCCTTCTGCCGGGCGTCATGGGCAATCCCCTCTCCGGCGCCTTTGAAAGTTTCGAGACCGGGCTTCTGGAGCACGACCACTACACCCGCCCGCGCGATTTCGCGGGCCGGGCGATCCCCGACATTCTCCTTTCCGGCGACCATGCGAAGATCGAGGCCTGGCGGCGGGAAAATGCCCGCGCCCTGACCGGGGCCCGCCGGCCCGATCTTCTTGCCGGCCGGAGAGGCCATGACTGAGCCCGTCCGCCTGGATGGATACCGGCCCGGCGATCTTGCCGCGGTCATCGCCCTGCACATGGCCTATTACGCGCCCGAATGGGGGTTGGGGCGGCCTTTCGAGACCAAGCTTGCCGGCGAGATGGGCGAATTCCTGCACCGCATGGACCCCGAGCGCGATCTCTTTCTCGCGGCGCGGTCCGGCGAAACTCTGGTGGGTTCGATCTCCCTCGACGTCAGCGGCGGCGGAGCGGAGGGTGCGCATCTGCGCTGGTTCGTCGTCGGCGCGAAGGCGCGCGGCAGTGGTCTGGGCCACAGGCTGTTGAAACGCGCCATGGACCATTGCGACACCCATGCTGAGGGGCGCTGCTGGCTGACCACCTTCGGCGGACTCGATGCCGCCCGCCACCTTTACGAGGCCGCCGGCTTCCGGCTTGTCCGGCAGGCCGAGGTCGACCAGTGGCAGGGCGGGGTCCGAGAACAGCTCTTCCTGCGCCCCTGAACCGGCCGGCCGGCACCCGGAAAAGCCGGCCTTTGCGGGCAAAAGAGCCGCCTGAAGGCTCGACAAGCCTGCCGCGATCCTGTAACGAACCGCGTCCGCTTCCCGGTGCCCGGCATTCTGCCGCCCGAGGCAGCGGTTCACGGCCCGAACGGGCCGGCAACCAAGGATGCCACGCACACCATGCCTTTCGCCCTCGCAGGCGGCGGGATCAGCGGTGCCTCTGGATCGTTGACAGGATCAGGACCGATGGATCTCATCGCCGAACTCGAGGCCGAGCATAAGGCCGAACTCGCCGCCAAGCGTGGCGTTCCCGAATTTTC
>JAGRKQ010000160.1 GCA_020442235.1 Hyphomicrobiaceae bacterium
GACTTGCCGCAGCCGGACGGGCCGATCAGCGCCGTCACCTCGCGCGCGCCAATGTCGAGCGACACGTCATAAAGGGCCTGTTTGGCGCCGTAGAAGACGCACACATCCTTGCCGCGCACCTTGATGGGATGGCCGCCATCGGGCATCGGATGGACGATGGTTTCAGTGCGCTGAAGCTCGTGGGTGATCATCGGAGCTCTCCGGGTAACGCGGGTTTACGGGCTTACCAGCGGCGCTCGAAGCGCTTGCGCAGAAGAACCGCAATCGCATTCATGGCCACGAGGAAGGACAGAAGGACGAGGATCGCCGCGGCGGTCTTCTGGCGGAAGAGCGCTTCGGGGAAATCCGACCACATATAGACCTGCACCGGCAGGACGGTGGCCGCATCGGTCGGGCCGCCGGGAATGTCGACGATGAAGGCGACCATGCCGATCATCAGCAGCGGGGCGGTCTCGCCGAGCGCCTGGGCCATGCCGATGATGGTGCCGGTGAAGATGCCGGGCATGGCCAGCGGCAGCACATGATGGAAGGTGGTCTGAAGCCGAGACGCGCCCAGCCCCAGTGCCGCCTCGCGGATCGAAGGCGGCACGGCGCGCACGGCGGCGCGGGCGGCGATGATGATGGTCGGCAGCGTCATCAGCGCGAGCACCATGCCGCCGACGACGGGCGCCGAACGCGGCAGGCCGAAGGCGTTGAGGAAGACGGCCAGGCCCAGAAGACCGAAGACGATCGACGGCACGGCGGCGAGGTTGTTGATGTTGACCTCGATGATGCGCGTGAGGCGGTTCTTCGGCGCGAATTCTTCCAGATAGATGGCTGCGGCAACGCCGAGCGGGAAGGCGAGCAGCAGCGTCACCATCATGGTGAAGAAGGAGCCGATGACAGCGCCCCAGATGCCGGCAAGCTCCGGCTCGCGGCTGGCGCCGGTGGTGAGGAAGATCATGTTGAGGCGGTCGTCGATGAGCCCGCGCGCGGAAAGCTGGTCGAGATAAATGATGGCGGTGTCGTCGATGCGGCGCGCGGCTTCCGGCGTTGTCAGTTCGACAAGCCGCCATGTGCCGGCAGGCGCATCTTCGGTCGAGGTCAGCGGCACGACCACCGTGCCTTCGATGGCATGGGCGGCAACGACGCTGGCGCGCACGACGCCGCCGTTGATTTCCACCAGCAGCGAGGGAAGGCTGCGATTGAGGCTTTCGGTGGCACCGGGCCGGGCAGCGCGGGCTTCCAGTTCCGTGGCCTCTTCTTCCAGGCGCCCGATGTCGAGGCGCAGACGCTCCAGCCCGTTGGTCATCGTCTCGACCTGGTTCTGGAAGAAGGCGAGGCGCGCGCCGGTTGCGGTTTCGATCTCGCGGCGGGCGGCGGCCAATTGGGTTTCGGTCTGGGCGATGGCGCGGCGCTTGCCGGCGATGTCTTCGCGCAGGTCGTCGGCCTCTTCCAGAAGCCATTCCTTGATCTGCGCCAGAACGGTGGCGAAATCGTTGGAGGTCGAGAGGATTTCGATCTCCCCCTCGGTGCCGGTGGGCGAGGCGATGCCGCGGGTTTCGCTCACCCGGCGGCCGGTGGCACTGCCTTGCAGGTAAAGCTCGGCATCATCGTCAAGCGGCACGGAAATCGCCCGCACGGCGCCCATCAGATCGCGGTTTTCCAGCACTTCACCGGAGGCATAGATGCCGGCACCGGAGGAGAGGAGGCCGTTGAGGGTGCGCCGCTCGCCCCGTCCGGTCACGAAGGGCAGCTCCTCGCGCAGCGCGCCGCGCAGCAGCGGGTCGAACTCGCGCCGGAAGGCGACCGCGCCATTGGCATCGCCCTCATCGGGAAACTTGGCGACGAGATCGGGTTCCGACAGATCGAGCTCAAGCGTGACAAAGTGCGCGGTGAAGGCCGGCAGCCCCTGGGTCACGATGGTCGACATCAGGATGACGAGGAAGGCACCGGCCAGCAGCACCGCGCCGAGTCCGATGTAGCGGAAGCGCGTCTCGGAGGCGTAGCGGGCCCTCAGGCGCCGGCGGGCTTCGTCGCTGGTGTGGGTGTCGCTGGTCATGACGCGTTCTTCGGAGATGTCAGTCATACTGTTCCCGATACTTCTGGACCACGCGCAGGGCGATGATGTTGAGGGTCAGCGTCACGCAGAAGAGCAAAAGCCCGAGCGCGAAGGCGGCCAGCGTCTTGGCCGAATCGAACTCCTGGTCGCCGACGAGCAGCGTGACGATCTGCACCGTCACCGTGGTGACGGCTTCCAGCGGATTGATGGTCAGATTGGCGGCAAGACCGGCGGCCATGACGACAATCATGGTCTCGCCGATGGCGCGCGACACCGCCAGGATGAGCGCGGAAACGATGCCCGGCAGGGCCGCCGGCAGAACCACGCGGCGGATGGTCTCCGAGCGCGTCGCGCCGAGGCCCATCGAGCCATCGCGCAGAGACTGCGGCACGGCATTGATGACGTCGTCGGAAAGCGAGGACACGAAGGGGATGATCATGATCCCCATGACGACGCCGGCGGCGAGCGCGGATTCGGAGGAGACCGAAAGCCCGACGCTTTCGCCGATGCCGCGGAAGAAGGGCGCAACAGTGAGCGCGGCGAAGAAGCCGTAGACGACGGTCGGGATGCCGGCGAGCACTTCCAGCACCGGCTTGGCGACGGCGCGCATCTTCGGGCCGGCATAGTCGGAGAGATAGATCGCCGCCAGAAGGCCGACGGGCGCGGCCACCATCATGGCGATGAAGGTGATGAAGAGCGTGCCGGCGATCAGCGGAATGGCGCCGAAGACTTCCGGATTGACCTGCTCTTCGGCACCGGCGGCGACGAAGGCGCCCTGCGGGCTCCAGTGCAGTCCGAACAGGAAGTCGTGCAGCGGCACCACCGAGAAGAAGCGGAAGCTTTCAAAGATCAGCGACAACACGATGCCGATCGTGGTGACGATGGCCACGGCCGACGAGGCGGCCAGCGCCACCATGATCGTGCGTTCGACAAAATGGCGGGCACGATAGCTGGCCGCCATGCGGCGCCAGGCAAAGAACGTCCCGGCAGCGACGGCCAGCACCAGAACCACCCACAGGAGAAGATGCGAGGTCTGGCGCATTGCCGCGACAACGGTGCCGGCGGCTTCCGATTCGGGCGTGCCGGTGGTGATGGCCCCGCCTTCGGAAAGGGTGAAGGCATCGCGGAAGAAGCCGGTCACCTGGGCCGGCGTCAGGCTTGCCAGATGCCCGGCATAAAGGCCGGACAGGCGGGCCTCGAAAACGCTGTTCTCAAGGATCGCCCACAGGGCGAGAACGATGAAGGCCGGAAGCACCGCGCAGATGGCGCCGAAGGTGCCATGGTAGCTTGGGCGGGAGTGCAGGCTGGCGATGTCGTCCCCGGCCAGCGCAAGCGCCCGGCGCGAGAAGATCACATAGGCCGCCACAGCCACGATCAGGAGAACGAGGAGCCCCTGAAAAAACATCGCACCATCCCCTTAGCCGGCTTTGAGGCCTTTTAGAGAAAAAAGAGCACCGCCGCCAATCGGGCGGCGGTGCCCCGGTCTTCTGGGCGCGGCCTTATGGCCGCAACCGGATCAGAGCTGGACGCCGGTCAGCGTGCGGGCGGCAGCGCCCACGGTCTCACGATCGGCCGCCGGAAGCGGGATCAGACCCTTTTCGACGAGGTAGCCATCGTCGCCCCAGGCGCCTTCCGAGGTGTATTCCTCGATGAACTCGGCCATGCCCGGGATCACGCCAACATGCTCAGCCTTGGCGTAGATGTAGAGCGAGCGGGAAACCGGATACTCGGCGGAAGCGATCGCCTCGAAGGTCGGCTCGACGCCGTCGATCATGGCACCCTGGATCACCGCAGAGTTCTCTTCCAGATAGGAGTAGCCGAAGATGCCGAAGGAGGCCGGGTTGGCTTCCAGCTTCTGAACGATCAGGTTGTCGTTCTCGCCGGCTTCGACATAGGCGCCGTCTTCGCGGATGGCCTTGAAGATGTCCTTGCAGACGTCGTCGGCAACGCCGGCTTCTTCGCAGCCCGGCTCCATGACGAGCTCAAGGAAGGCATCGCGGGTGCCGGAGGTCGGGGGCGGGCCAAGCACTTCGATTGGCTCGTTCGGGAGCGAGGCGTCGATGTCGGACCAGTTGGCGTAGGGGTTGGCGACGAGCGCGCCGTCGGCACCCGGAACCTGGGCGGCGAGGGCCAGGAAAAGCTGACCGCGGGTCAGGTTGACCTCGGGACCTTCGACCGAGTTGGCGACGACGATGCCGTCGAAGCCGACGCGGATCTCGACCGGCGTGACGCCGTTGGCGGCGCATTCAGCAAGCTCGGACGCCTTGATGCGACGCGACGCGTTGGTGAAGTCCGGGGTCTCCGGGCCGACGCCTTCACAGAACAGCTTCATGCCGCCGCCGGTGCCGGTGGATTCCACGACCGGGGTGGTGAAGGTGGTCTGCTGGCCGAAGCGCTCGGCAACCGCCGTGGTGAACGGGAAAACCGTCGAGGAGCCGACGATCTGAATGGTGTCGCGGGCTTCGGCCGGGGTCACGGCGAAGACGGTCGCGATGGCAAGAGCCGCAGCGCTCGCGGTGGTGATGTTCTTCAAGGCACTCTCCCTTGGGTGGTCATCGTGGCAGCGCACAAACCGGTCTCCCGGCAGCTACGCCCCGCCGAAGCCGCTTGGGCCCCGGTCACCGGGACTCCTATGCCCTGGAGGTCTCAGTTTTGTGACAGTTCAACGTCTTGATTTTCAACGTTTCTGACAATCTCACCGGTTTCACAGTCGCGGCACTCCAACTGGAGGGAGAACCGCGCACCCTTACCCGGCGCACTCGCGATGTGAAGCCGGCTGCGGTGACGCAGGGCAATGTGCTTGACGATGGCAAGACCCAGCCCGGTGCCCCCGCGCGAGCGGCTTTCACCGACATCCACCCGGTAGAATCGCTCCGTCAGGCGCGGCAGATGCTCGGCGGCGATCCCCGGCCCCTCGTCGGTCACCGCGAGCTCGGCATAGCAGCCGCCGTCACTCCGCTTCGGGGTCTGGACGCTGATCGTCACCGTCTTGTCCGGCCCGCCATATTTGATCGCGTTGTCGACAAGATTGGTGACGACCTGGATCAGCTCGTCGCGCGCGCCGCGCACATGCACCGGCGTTTCGGGCACCTGGACATCGAAACGCACGGCATCGGCCCTGGCCAGCGGCTCCAGAAGCGCCAGCGTCTCGCACACCAGACCGGCGAGATCCACCGTGCCCGAGGGCGCGACATGGGCTCGCATCTCGATGCGGTTGAGGGAGAGAAGATCGTCGATCAGCCGCGCCATGCGTCCGGCCTGGGCGCGCATCAGGGCGAGAAAACGGTGACGGGCCTCCGGGTCGTCCCGTCCCGCCCCCATCAGCGTCTCGATGAAGCCGGTCAGCGCGGCCAGAGGGGTGCGCAATTCGTGGCTGGCATTGGCGATGAAGTCGACGCGCATCTGCTCGACCCGGCGCTCCTCGGTCTTGTCCTCGGCGACCAGAAGCATGAAGCGCATGGGCCCGTCGGCATTGTCGCGATAGGGGCGCACATGCACATCGAACCAGCGCTCGTCGGGCGTGTTGTCCTTGACCTCGATGCGTTGCGGCGTGCCGTCCTTGCGGCAGGATTCAAGCGCGCTGATGAGATCGGGCCAGCGCAGGCGGAAGGCGAGCGGGTCGCCGGGACGCGGCACGGAAAGGATGCGGGTCGCCTGCTCGTTGGCGTGGCGCACGATCAGCTTGCGGTCGATGAGAACCGCCGGATGCGGCAGGGCATCGATCAGCTGCACCAGCGGGCTTTCCGGCCAGGCGCCGGGCCGCTGGCGGTCCGAAGAGACGACGATGCGCCGGCTGGCCGATGCCGGGCGCAGGATGAAGGCGACCGAGAGGATGAAGATCACAGCCGCCACCGCTTCGGGCGTGTGCAGGCGGCCGGAATTCCACAGGATAAAGAGCACGAGGCCGATGGCGGCAAGTGTCCAGCGCTGACCGGTGAGCCGGCTCAGGAATCCGGGAAGCTGCATCTCCACTCACCTTGCCGGGGAAGAATCACCACGGTTGACACCTTATCGCGCCGCGCAGCACCTTCCCACAGCGCTGCATAGCCCACAGCGCTGCCTTGCCCCCTGCGGCAGCATGAGCGGAGACAATGACGTGAGCAAGAAGGCGCAAACCAACCGCCCGCAGGAGATCGAGGCCGCGATTGCCGGTTTCGATCTCGACAATCCCGACTTCCCGAAGGCGCTGAAGAAGTTCGTCCTCGGCGATGGCGGCTATCCCTATGAGGACAAGCTCGACCGCGATCTTTATGACGATGAACTGGAGCGGCTCCAGATCGAACTGGTGAAGCTGCAAGCGCATGTGCGCGAGGCCGGCGAGCGGCTGGTTCTCGTCTTCGAGGGCCGGGACGCGGCCGGCAAGGGCGGTTCGATCTTCAACTTCACGCGTTTCCTCAATCCGCGCGCGGCGCGCATCGTCGCCCTGCCGAAGCCGACCGAAACCGAACGCGGCGAATGGTATTTCCAGCGCTATGTGCGCCAGATGCCGACGCGCGGCGAAATCGTGCTCTTCGACCGCTCCTGGTACAACCGGGCCGGGGTCGAGCCGGTGATGGGCTTCTGC
>JAGRKQ010000161.1:0-5663 GCA_020442235.1 Hyphomicrobiaceae bacterium
CTGGTGCGCATCGGCACGCTGGTCGAGACCCCGCTCAACACGCTGGTGGTGCTGGCCGATGGCCCGGTTTCCTCGCTCGCCGATCTTGAGGGGCGCACCATCGGCTATTCGGTCGGCGGTTTTGAAGATGCGCTGCTCGGCCAGATGCTGGAAAGCGCCGGCCTGTCGCTCGACGACGTCAGGCTCGTCAACGTCAATTTCGCGCTGTCGCCGGCGCTGATCTCCGGCCAGGTCGATGCGGTGATCGGCGCTTTCCGCAATTTCGAGCTGACGCAGCTGCGCATCGAAGGGGCCGAGGGTCTGGCCTTCTTCCCGGAGGAAAACGGCGTGCCGGTCTATGACGAGCTGATCTACATCGCCCATCGCGACCGTCTTGAGGATGCCCGTCTGGTGCGCTTCCTGGAGGCTGTCGAGGCGGCGACGATCTTCCTCACCAATCACCCCGAGGAAGGCTGGGCGGCTTTCATCGCGGCGCGGCCCGACCTCGACAACGCGCTCAACCGGCAGGCCTTTGCCGACACGCTGGGGCGCTTTGCCAAGCGTCCGGCCGCCATGGATGATGGGCGTTACCAGCGCTTCGGGGCGTTTCTGGAAGCGCGCGGGCTGGTGGAAACGGCGCCGGAGGTCGGCTCCTACACGGCGGTCCTGCGCTAGAGGCCCTCAGGGCGCAAGGACGCTGACCGGCTCCGTGCGCCCCTTGACCGGATAGGCGCCGACGGGACGCAGCGGCATCGCTTGAAGCAGGGCGGCCGTTTCCGACGAGATCAGGAGCGGTTCGCCGACGCTGCGGGTCAGGGTCTCGATGCGCGCGGCGATGTTCACCGTGTCGCCGATGGCCGTATAGGCGAAGCGGTTTGCCGTGCCCATGTTGCCGACAAAGGCCGGGCCGGAATGCAGGCCGATGGAAAGCGACAGATTGCCCGCCTCCTTGAGGATCGGCGCGACACGCTTCTGCATGACGCGGGCCGCGTTGAGCGCGCGGGCGGCGTGGTCCGGCTGGTCGAGCGGGGCGTTCCAGAAGGCCATCAGGCCGTCGCCGATGAATTTGTCGATGGTGCCGTCCTGTTCCAGGATCGCATCGGCGAGCGGGGTCATGATGCGGTTGAGAAGTCCGACGACCTCTTCCGGCGGCTCGCCTTCGCTGCGTTTGGTAAAACCGACAAGATCGGCAAAAAGCACGGTGACGATGCGTTCCTCGCCGCCAAGGCTCAAGGAATCGGGATCGGCTTCGAGGCGGGCGAGCACCGGCGCGGAAAGATATTGCCCGAAGGCGCGGCGGATATAGCGCTGGCGCCGGTCGGTGGTTGCCAGCCGCACGGCAATGGCAGCGACAAAGCCGAGGCTCGCGGCAAGAACGGGAACGGTCGCATCGATCAGAAGACCGGCCTGATCGAAGAGGAGATAGCTGCCGGTCATTGCCGCAAGCCCGAGAAGCGCGCCGGTCGCCAGCGCCGGAACCGGCGCCAGCGAAAGGGAGAGAGCCAGCGCGACAAGGGCAAGAAGCGCAAGCAGGACGAGTTCTGCGCCCGGTGCCCAGTCGGGACGCACGAGAAGCGTGTCGGTCAGCATGCCGGCGGCGGCCTGAACATGCACCTCCACACCCGGAACGATCTGACCGAGCGGTATGGAGCGCAGGTCAAAAAGGCCCGCCGCCGAAGAACCGATGAAGACGATGGTGCCTTCAAGGCTTCCTCTCAAGCCGTCCGGATCTCCGGTAAGAACATCGCCCGCCGGCAGGGTCATGGACCGATCGAGGCGGGCAAAGCGCGGGCGCACGGTGCCATCGCGCCCTAATGGAACCACAAGACCGCCCAGCGCCAGACTTTCGGCGACCGGAACGGCGCCGTTCAGGGCACCGCGCAGCACGAGTGCATTCTCGCCGAAGGCAACCCGGAGGGCTTCCAGCGACAGGCCGGGCCGGATGGTGCCGGCGACGCTGAGGATGAGCGGCACGCGGCGCACCACCGCGTCGGTGTCAGCGGGGGAGACGGCAATCGCGCCAAGGCCGCTTGCCGCCGCGTCGAAGGCGGGCAGATTGCTGACGGCGCCGGGGGCGTTCACCAGAGCGGGCGTGATGTCCGGGCCGATGGCGGCAAGACCGGCGCGCAAGTCCGGCGCCGGGGCGGGAACGCGCGCAAGAGCAAAGCCGAGAACGACGGGCGCGCCGCCGATGGCCTCGGCAAAGCGCTGATCGGTGCCTTCGGTGGAAAAGCTTTCCGGCGGCAGGCCGAAGCGCTCGGCAAGCGCCTGCGGATCCAGCCGGTCGGGCTCGGCGAACAGAATGTCGATGGCGATGGCTGCCGCGCCCGCTTCCCCCAGCCGGGCCACCAGCGTGGCGATCACGTCGCGCGGCCACGGCCACTGGCCGACCTGCGCCAGACTTTCCTCGTCGATGTCGACAACACGCAGCGGCAATTGGGCGGTGATTTCGGAAGGAGCCACCCGCTGGAAGCGGTCGAAGACCGCCTCGCGCAGCGAATCAAAGGTTGCCGGCTGGGCAAGCGACAGGCCGGCCACCGCGAGAACGACGGCAAGGGCGGTGGCAATGGCCGGGATCTGTTCGGTGAAGCGGCGCAGAAGCATGCCGATGGCTGCCCGTTGAGAAAAAGCGTTGCCCAACTGTCGCGTTCGCCCGCCAAATGCGCAACCGCCTTGACACATGCGGTCCCGGCAGGCCTTTTTCGGTGCAACAAACGAATGTGGCGGCGCAACAGCCGTCCATGAAAAGGGGCGTCACCGTGTTTCCAGAGGGATTCACGCGCAGGGTTGCGGCCGGCATTCTCGCCTTGGTGGTTGCGGTCATCGTCGCCATGCCGATGGCGCGCGCCGATGTGGCGCCGACCTATGCCGATATTCTGGCCGATCCTGGCAATCTGTCGCTGAACCTGCGTTATGCCGATGCACAGATCGCCGCCGGCGATCTGGAAGGCGCTTCGGCGACGCTGGAGCGTGTTCTTCTGATCGAGCCCAGGCTTGACCGGGTGCGGCTTCTGCGGGTGCGCATCCTGTCGCAGCTTGGCGACATCTCGCAGGCCGCCAGCGAACTTGTTCTCCTGCGCAGCCGCCCGCTTTCGGCCTCCGACCGGGCGCTGGCCCAGCGTCTCGAAGCCTCCCTTGCGTCCCGCCAGGGCGGGGTGGAGGCGCGCGGCTATGTGCAGCTCGGCATTGTCGGCGACACCAATTCCGGCTTCGTGCCGTCCTCGTCGACGCTGGTCTTCTTCGATACGCCTTCGATCAACACCCTCGATCAGGAAGCCGATGTCGGGGCGTTCCTCCAGGGCGGGGCAACCGTGGCGCTGCCGCTCGGCATGGGGTCGGGCGATCATCGCTTCATCGTGTCCGGTCATGCGCAGGGCCGTCTTCAGGCCGAAGGCGTCAATCGCGGCGCGGTCTATCTGGCCGCCGGCCCGCGCCTCGACCTTGATTCCGTCATTGTCGATCTGCGCATTCTCGGCGGGTTCGATGCCGCCGGGTCGGAAAACCGGCGCTACACCTATGGCGGCCTTGTCGGCGCGGAAACCCGGCTGACGCGCGCCTTCTCGCTGTTCGCCAGCGTGCGCAGCGTCATGGAACAGGTGTCGGCACCGGATTTCGGCGGTCAGCCGGTCGACCGGGACGGTCTTTTCACCACGGCGCGGGCGGGCGTTTCCTGGCGGCCGAGCGCGGCGTCGCGGCTCGTCTTCTCCGGCATTGTCTCCGACAAGCAGGCTGACGATGCCTTCGAGGCCTATCGCGGTTTCGGCGCGGAGATCGAGACCTCCTATGCCTTGCCGCGCGGTCAGCGTGTGGAAGCGGCGGTGCGGGTCGAAAGGGTCCGCTATGACGGGCCGAACCCGGCCATTCTCTCGACCGTGACCCGCGCCGATACGCGGCTTTCGGTGCGCGGTGCCTATACGGTGCCGGTGGCAACGCTCACCGAGGCGGTGGGCCTTGAACCGGTCGGCGCGGGCTATGAATTGCAGTTTTTTGCCGGCCACACCCGCTGGAGCTCCAATATCGCCAATTTTGACGCCAACAATACCTATGGCGGCGTGGCGATCCTGCGCCGGTTCGGGACCTGGAGGCGCGACTGATGCTGAAGCGGCTTTGCCTTTCCCTTGCCCTTTGCGGGCTTGTCGTTTTCCCGGCCAAGGCGCAGCAGATCGGTGTGGCCGCGGGCGTGACTGGCAGCGTTTCGGTGGCGCGTGCCGCCCAGCGCATCACGCCGCGCTCGGGCACCGAAATGCGGCTCTCGGACCGCGTCAGCACCGGCGGCGGTGCGGCCATGCAGATCTTGCTGCTCGATGAGAGCATCTTCACGGTCGGCGAGAACACCGAACTGGAGATCACCCGCTACGTCTTCGACCCGGATGCGGGTGCAGGTGCCATGACCGCCCGTCTGGCGCGCGGCGCCTTCCGTTTTGTCTCCGGACGCATTCCGCATCGCGATCCGGCTTCGGTGTCGCTGACGACGCCTTCGGCCACCATCGGCTCGCGCGGCACCAGCCTCGACATCCTGACGGGGGCGGCGGCGATTGCGGCAGCGCGTGCGGCGGGCCTTATCCCCGAAGGCGTGACGCCCGATCCGGCGACGGCGACGCTCGTCGTCCTGCGCGGTCCTTCCACCGAATATGGCGGCGTCGGCCGGCGCGGGCGCGTCATCGTCAATGCCGGCGGCCAGACCCTCACCATCAACCGGCCGGGTTACGGCGCCTTCGTTCCGGCGCTGGGCGCCGTGCCTGTCGGTCCGGGGCCGCTTCCTTCGGACGCCCAGAATCTGGTCGTCGCCGCGCTCAGCGGCGACAGCCCGAACGGCGGTTCGATCGATGTCGACGGTCTGTTGCGCGACAGTCTGCCAACCGGCATCACCATGCTGGAATCGGGCCCCGATGGCGGTGAACCGGGGGTCAGCGTTGACGTCGACCGTCTGCTCGACGGACTTGTGGACGGAGCCACAGATCCGGGGCCGGGCTGCACCTATAACTGCCATGGCGAATACAAGCCGCCCCAGGATCCCTATCCGGGCGGCCTGGTCGTCGCTCCGAACTGAGCGGAATGACCCGCCCGTCCGGGACGGGAATGGGGCTTCAGGCAGAGGCCGCGCTGGCGTTCGCAGGTGTTTCCATGCTGCGCGCCGCATCGACCACGGCGGCCTGAACCTTCTCGAAGGCGCGCANNTCGATCTGGCGCACGCGCTCACGGCTGACGCCGAATTCCTGGCTCAGCTCTTCCAGCGTCAGCGGATCCTCGGCGAGGCGGCGCGCCTCGAAGATGCGCCGTTCGCGCTCGTTGAGCACGGCGAGGCTGTCGCGCAGCATCTGGCGACGGTTGCTGGCTTCCTCGTGGTCGATGAGCAGGCTTTCCTGCGTGTCGCTGTCGTCGACGAGCCAGTCCTGCCATTCCAGCGTATCGGCATCCTGACGCACCGGGGCGTTGAGCGACTTGTCGCCGCTGAGGCGCTGGTTCATCGACACGACGTCCTGTTCGGAAACGTTCAGCCGGTTGGCGATATATTCGACCTGATCGGGCTTCAGATCGCCGTCCTCGAGCGCGGAAATCTGGCCCTTCACCTTGCGCAGGTTGAAGAAGAGCCGCTTCTGGCTGGCGGTGGTGCCCATTTTGACAAGGCTCCACGAGCGCAGGATGAACTCCTGGATGGAGGCCTTGATCCACCACATCGCATA
>JAGRKQ010000161.1:5765-12141 GCA_020442235.1 Hyphomicrobiaceae bacterium
GCCCATGGCGATCTTGGCGACGAGCCGCAGATGGCTGGTGACGAGCTTGTGGGCGGCTTCGCGGTCGTCATGCTCGGCGTAGCGCTTGGCGAGCATGAATTCCTCGTCCGGTTCCAGCATCGGGAACCGACGGATTTCTTCCAGATAGGCGGAGAGGCCGGTTTCACCGCGCCCCAGGGCGGGAAGGGACTGAGCCATAAAGCACTCTTCTCCTTGACCGTTCACCGGTGGCGCCGGGCGGCATCACGCGGATCTTCGTCGTTGTTCGTGGGGCCGCGAACGCACCCCTTGTCCTGCCGGCCGCATGCCGCGCACCGGCTTCTTGGCCTTTTATATAGGAACGGCGATGCGGCAAAAAAGTGGGTGCGGTGCGGCGCAGGCCTCACGCCTGCGTGAAGGGGGTTTCGCGCAGGGCGGCAAGAAGCGCGGCCATGTCCTCAGGCATCGGGCTTGAAAAGGCGAGCGGTTCATCGCTGACGGGATGGGCAAAGCCAAGATGGGCGGCATGCAGCGCCTGACGCGGAAAGGCCAGTGCCAGCTCGCGTGCCGGATCGCAAAGCTTGTGCGCCTTGGTGGCGAGCGCCCTGCCATAGTCGGGATCGCCGATGACCGGGGTCTTGATGCTTTCCAGATGCACGCGGATCTGGTGCGTGCGTCCGGTTTCCAGCCGCAGTTCCACAAAGGCCGCGCCGGCCCCGCCCTCGCGGTCGGTGAAGCGTTCCAGCGTCGTGCCGTGGGTGATGGCGGTGCGCCCATCCTTGCGCAGGCGCATGCGCCTTCGGTCGTGGCTGTCGCGGCCGATGGCGGCCTCGATGCGGAAATCCGTCGATGGCGCGCCAAGGACGAGGGCGTGATAGAGCCGTTCCAGAGGGCCGGTGCGGCCGTGATCGGCGAACTGCGCGGCAAGGCCCTGATGGGCGGCGTCCGTCTTGGCGACGACGAGCACGCCGCTCGTATCCTTGTCGAGCCGGTGGACAATGCCGGGGCGCTTCTCGCCGCCGATGCCGGAAAGGCTGTCGCCGCAATGGTGGATGAGGGCGTTGACCAGCGTGCCGGTCTCGTTGCCGGCACCGGGATGGACGACGAGCCCGGCCGGCTTGTCGATGACGATGAGGTGTGCGTCCTCGTAAAGAACGCTGAGGGCGATGGATTCAGCCTGCGGCCGGGCCGGGGCGGGTTCGGGAATGGTGAGGACAAAGACGTCGCCCGCGTTGACCCGCGCGGAGGGGTCGCATACCGTCCGGCCGCTGACGGCAAGCGCGCCGTCGCGGATCAGCGTCTGGATGCGCGCGCGCGACAGGCCGGCAAGATGTCCGGCGAGAAAGCGGTCGATGCGCTCGCCTTGTGCCGTCTCATCCGCGACGACCTCCTGCGGTCCGCATGGTGTGACGTCAGAGGCAGGATTCTCCAAAGTGGTCCATCCTTCGCAAGATCAGGGCGAGGAACCCCTCGACCCGGCCATGGTGGCGCTTGCCGGGCGCATCCGGCGCTTCGGCATGGTTTCCATAGGCATCCTGTTTCTCGGCATCTTCGCCGTGTTCGGTGCCGTTCTCTACAAGGCCACGAGCCGCGGGTCGAGCATTGCCGATCTGGAAGAGGGGGCGGTTCTGACCCTTGTCGCCGAGGCCGCGCCGGGGCAGGCGATCCATGAGATGGTCGCTTCCGACGGTGTTCTGACCGTGGCGCTTCAGGCGGGCGAGGCTGCACCGGCCCGGCTGATCTTCATCGATCTTGCCCGGTTGAGGATCGTTGCCTCGATGGTGATCGGGCCGCAGGCGGGCAATTAGGGCCTTGCGGCGCTTTTCCCTTGCCTTTTGCCGGCAAGCGGCGATATAGACGCGCCCTGTCCGAAACGACAGCACCGCGCTCCCATCGTCTAGCGGTCCAGGACGCCGCCCTCTCACGGCGGAAACACGGGTTCGAGTCCCGTTGGGAGTGCCAATCCCCTCAAGCGCCTTCAGAGTGCGATCTGCCGTGGCGGTATCGGGCGCCGCGCTGCGGGTCTGTGTCTGTCGTCCGCAGATCGTTCAAATTTTATGTTTTCAGTCAACATATTGAAAACAATGATTTTTTCCCGGATCGAAAGAGGTTTCTGAGAGGCTTTCCCATCAGGAGAGTGGGAGAGCAGCCTTGGCCTTCAAAATCGATATTCCCCTGCGGCTCGATTCGCAGACGACGCCCGGTCTTGTCAGCCCCGAGACGGAGCCGGAGATTGCTGTCGCGCGCCCGCCGCTGGTTCTCGACATCGACGGGACGCTGATCGCGACCGATCTTCTGCATGAATGTGCGGTGACGTTCCTGCGCCGCAAGCCGTGGCGGATCGCGCATCTGGTGCTGGCCGGGCTCAGGGGCCGGGCGCATCTGAAGCAGTTCCTGGCCGCCGAGACGGAGATCGATGTCGACGGGCTGCCGCTGAATGAGGGGCTTGTCGCCTATGCCCGCGCCGAGGCGGAAGCAGGCCGTGAAGTGGTGATCGCCACCGCCGCCGATGCCAGGCTCGCGGTCCGGCTGGCCGAGCGACTCGGCTTCGTCTCCAGGGTTCTTGCCAGCGATGGCGTCACCAATCTCAAGGGCAGCGCCAAGGCGCGCCGTCTTTGCGAGGAATATCCGCAAGGCTTTGCCTATGCGGGCGATTCTTCCAGCGATCTCAAGGTCTGGGCGGAGGCGAGCGGCGTCATCTATGCCGGCGACCATGTCGGGCTTGGCCAGCGTGCGGACGCCTTCGGGCGCACCGAAGCGCGCTTTGCCCGCAAGCCGGCGGGTCTGAAGATCTGGGCCAAGGCGCTGCGCGTCCATCAGTGGGCCAAGAATGCGCTGGTCTTCGTGCCGCTGATCCTTGGCGGCAAGGCCTTCGATGCGTTGGCCTGGAGCGAGGCGGCGCTGGCCTTCCTCGCGCTCGGCATTCTCGCTTCGGCGACCTATCTCATCAACGATCTCGCCGATCTCGCCGACGATCGCCGGCACTGGTCGAAATGCCGCCGTCCGCTGGCGGCAGGCACCTTGCCGATTGCCTCGGCGGCGCTGTTCGTGCCGGTGGCGATCGGGGGAGCGTTCCTGATCGGGCTTTCGCTTGGTCCCGCGGTCGCGGGCCTCCTGGCGCTCTATGCCGCCGGCACCCTGTCCTATTCCTTCGGCCTGAAGCGGCAGCCGATTCTCGACGTGGTGATGCTGGCCGGTCTCTTCACGCTGCGCCTTGCGCTCGGCATCGCTGCCGTCAGCGTGGAGCCTTCGGCCTGGCTTCTGGTCTTTTCCATGTTCCTTTTCCTCTCCCTGTCCTTCGCCAAGCGACAGGTCGAGGTCTCGCGCATGGTCCGCCACAACCAGACCAAGGCTGCCGGGCGCGGCTATATCGCCGCCGACGGGCCGATGCTGAGCGCGCTCGGGGCATCGTCCGGCGTTGCGGCGGTCTTCGTCATGGTGATGTACATCATCAACGATGCCTTCCCGGCGATCTTCTACACCGCGCCGGGCGTGCTCTGGACCTTCCCGGTGATCCTGTTCCTGTGGATCGGACGGATCTGGCTTCTCTGCCAGCGCGGAGAGCTCGACGACGATCCGGTTGCCTTTGCGATCAAGGACCGCACCAGCCTGGCGCTGGGTGGCGTCCTCGGCCTTGCCTTCATCGGCGCCAATCTCGGGGGCATGCTCCTGGGGTGAGGTTCACTCCCTCTTCAGAAGGTGCAGACCCGGAAAGACAAACGCCGCGACCCAAGGGCCGCGGCGTTCTTCGTTGATGGACTGATCTTTTAAGCGGTTATGCCGCCGTCATCTGAGCGATGGCGAGTGCCAAAGCCAGCGTCCCCATGGCGTAGAGCGTCATCACCGCAAACAGGGCGCGGATGCGCGGGCCGAGCACCACCAGCGGCAGGAAGGTGAAGGCGATCGGCAGCCAGTCGAGCGTGTAGCGCTGGACGTGATGCTGGGAAAAGCCGTTGGAATGATAGAACAGCGTGATCCCGGCGACGATGGCGATCACGCCGAGCCCGACAACGACATGCCGGCGTAGCGGCGTCAGGAACAGGACGAAGAGGAACGGGCTCGCCGCCAGAAGCGAGGTGCCGTTGATGTCGATGCCGGTGATCTCGGTCAGGTAGCGGCCGCCGAACTCCACATGCAGGCCCTGAAAGAACAGGTAGAAGGCATTGAAGAGCAGGTATTCGCGGTTGAACAGGCCAAGCTCGCGCAGGCGATAGGCGATGTAGTCGCCCGCCTCGGGCTCGATGGAGGTGTCGAGCGAGGAAAAGATGTAGCCGTAGCCGGTGTCGAGCGGGCTGCCGAAGCGCGCGTAATTATAGGCGAAATAGGCCAGGATCGCGATGCCGATGGGGATGGCGATCTGGATGGCGATCTTCAGCCGTTCCCAAGTGATGTGCCACAGCGGACGCTCGTCCTGAAAGGCGAGCACCAGAAGGAAAGGCGCGTAGAAGACCGACATCTGGCGGGTCAGGAAGGCAAGGCCGATGAAGGCGCCGGCAAGCCACGGGCGGGCCTGGACGACGATCGCATGAATGGCGCCGGTGACGAGGAAGAAGCCCACCGTCTGGGCGAAGAACCAGACCTGATCGGAGCGCATCGTCACGTAGAAGACCGGCGTTGCGCACATGATGGCGACGGTCAGGATGAAAACGGTCAGGCGGTCTTCCAGATGGCGCTCGAAGATCTGCCACCACAGAAAGGCGCTGGCGACAAAGAGCGCGAGGCCGAGGAAGAGGAAGCCGGAAAAATTCACCCCGAACAATGCCACGAAGGGCATGGCCAGAAGCGCGGGAACCGGCGGGAAGATCACATAGGTCTCGCCGCGATAGGTGGCGCAGTCACCGTCGAAACAGGCGTCCGGCGTTGTGAAGCGCCCGTTCAGGAAGGCTTCGGCCAATTGTGCGTAGGAATTGGTGCCGCCGGTCTCGCCCAAGGCGCGGTAGACGATCAGCGCCAGAAACAGGGCGGCGAGACCACCCAGCGCGATCGCCAGAAGCGAGGTGAAGATCCTGACGCCGCCATGCTGGTCGCGGCGCGGCTGCGGAAGGCCGATCTCGGCAGTAAAGAAGGTCATCGAAGCAACCCGATCTGAAAAGGCTGCTTTCATCTATCGCGATGTTTGGTTTCCAATCCGATAATCCCCGGCGGCAAAAACCGCCGGGGATCTTCAGGATTTTATTCGGCCAGACGCAGTCGCCGGATGTCGTTGGCGATCTCCTGGAAGGCAGCGACCAGCGATTCCGGCGACGAGGCCTCGAAGTAGAGGTCCGGGTCGCTGGCGCAGCCGCGGAACAGGGCGCGGACCGAACTCGGCAGGCCACCTTCGGGATCGAACATCACCGTGTAGATGATGATCTCCGTTCCATCGTCCTTCATCGACCGGCAGATGGTCCTCAGGCGGTTGTCCAACTGGGCCTGGGTGGATGGCCGGTTGGCCCCCAGACGTCCGTCCTGGATATAGCCATAGGCGCCAAAGTCGGACTGGTTCCAGGAATTCGGCTGCGGCGTCACGTCATTGATGCCATCGGTCATCAGGATGACGATCTTGCTCGAATTCTCCGGATCGTAGGGAATGCCCTCGGTGAAGGGAGCATCCGGCGACAAGACACGCCAGCCCCACATCATGCCCAGCGCGGAGTTGGTGCCGGCGGCGCCAACCGAACGCAAGGATGCGATCGAGGCATCGAGTTCGGCCCGTGTTCCCGTCAGGGGCACGATCGGTTCCGGACAGGCGGCATTGGGGCCACGTTCGATGAACGAGGTGTAGTCGCTGTTCGGCGGCGAACGATACTTCCAGACATAGGCCTGATCGAAGATCTGCGAGTTGCCGTGCCGTTCCATCCAGCTCGGATAGGAGGCGCGGGGCAGATAGTCGTTGCGCACGAGGCTGCTTGGGCTTGTGCCGGGCCAGCCGTCGGTTTCATCCGGCCACATATAGGGCACGAACTGCGTATCCGGGTTTGAGCCGGGCGGAATGTCACGCACGTCATAGGGAGACGGACGCGCTTCCACGCAGCCTTCCCACGGCTCGCCCATGGCGGCGAACAGATCGAAGACGTTGACGCGCGACGGGCCGTTCACATTGCACACGACCGGGCTGTATTCGTGCGGCGTCGGGCCATAGGGCCAGCCGGCCGCTTCAGCCGGAGTCGGGGTCAATATGTCAAGCAGCCGTGCCGACAGGCTCGGGCCTTCCGCATCTTCCCGGCGCTGCCGTGCCATCTGGATCTCGCCCGGAGGCGTGTCGAGAGCACCCCAGTCCGACGAATCCGGCGGCGGCGGAGGCGGCGGCGGTGGAGGCGGCGCGACCGCGACCGGCGGAGTCGACGCGCGCGACATTCTCGACATTCTCAAGCCCATCCGCCATCTGGCGAAAGAGCTGTTCGGCGTGAGCAGCGCC
>JAGRKQ010000162.1:0-429 GCA_020442235.1 Hyphomicrobiaceae bacterium
CTGCATGTCGGTGACTTCTTCCGGCCGTTCGTCGATCAGAAGCACGATCAGATAGCATTCGGGATGATTGGCGGTGATCGAATGCGCAATGTTCTGCAACAGCACCGTTTTACCGGTGCGCGGCGGCGCCACGATCAGTGCGCGCTGGCCCTTGCCGAGCGGGGCGACGAGATCGATGACCCGCGCGCTCATGTCCTTGCGGGTCGGATCGTCGATTTCCATCTTGAACCGCTCATCGGGATAAAGCGGCGTCAGATTGTCGAAATGAACCTTGTGGCGGGCCTTGTCCGGGTCCTCGAAATTGATCGTGTTGACCTTCAGGAGCGCGAAATAGCGTTCGCCTTCCTTGGGGCTCCGGATCTGGCCCTCGACCGTATCGCCGGTGCGCAGTGAGAACCGCCGGATCTGCGACGGGGAGACATAGATGTC
>JAGRKQ010000162.1:514-2060 GCA_020442235.1 Hyphomicrobiaceae bacterium
ATTTCCTGATCGGCCAGATTCTTCAAAATGGCGAAGAGCAGCTCCTGCTTGCGCAGCGTGCTGGCATTCTCGACGCCCAGCTCCTCCGCATAGGCAAGGAGTTCGGTCGGCGATTTCGCCTTGAGGTCTTTCAGTTTGACTTCGGCCATGTCAGCACCCTGGCGGAAAAGGGTTTGAAAGCAGTCCCGGGTCTAGACGCTGAACGCGAGAAAAAAAGACGCCACGGAACCGGATACGGGAGGGAGCGGATCGACGACAGCGGGCGCTGCCAGATGCGGGTGCGGCGGATTGGGCCCGCGCGCTTTGAGGTCTTGCACCTGTCCGCTTGGATCGCAGATAGCCGCTTCGGCGCCGCGATGCAAGAACAAGATGCAAGGCGGCGTTCAGCAGCTTTCGCGCGCCGTTCTTCAGAACGGCTTGACGATCACCAGAATGACGATGGCGATCATCAGAAGCGTCGGCACTTCATTGGCGATGCGCCAGTGCTTTTCCGATTTTTCATTCCGGTCCTCGGCAAAGGCACGAAGCCCGGCGGAAAGATAGCCGTGAAAGGCGCTCATCAGCACCACGAGCGCGATCTTCGCGTGCAGCCACCCGCCGAGAAAGCCGAACCCGTCATAGGCGAGCCACAGGCCAACGCCCCAGGTGACGATCATCGCCGGATTGATGATCGCCCGCATCAGCCGCCGTTCCATCACCTTGAAGGTTTCCGACTGCACCGAGCCGGCTTCGGCCGAAACGTGATAGACGAAAAGCCGCGGCAGATAGAACAGCCCCGCCATCCAGGCGATCACCGCCATGACGTGAAGAGCCTTCCACCACAGATAAGCCTGCGGCCCGGGCGCGATAAGGACAAGCGCACCGAAGATGACGACCGGCAGGGCAAGCCCGATCCCGGCGCGCAAAATGCGCGATCGCACCGCGCTGGCCGAAGATGGCGTCCTTTCACCACTCATCGCCGTGTCTCCCGGACGCGAGCGATCAGCTGCTCGACATGCGCCGGATTGCCCTGCGGCGTGATCCCGTGACCGAGATTGACGATATGCGGCCGCGACAACGCGACCTCCATCACCCGGTCAACGGCCTCATCCAGTGCCGGACCGCCCGTGACCATCAACAACGGATCGATGTTGCCCTGTGTCGCGACATGCGCCGGCAACTGCGCCGCCACCGCTTTGAGATCCGCCGACCAGTCGAGCCCGACGCCATTGACCATTGTCTTGCCGGCAAAGCCGGGAAGCTGCATCGCCCGCCCTTTCGGAAAGCCGATGAAGGGCACATCGCGGTTGAGCGCACGCCGTACCCCGGCAACGATCCGCGCCATCGGTTCCACGCACCAGCGCTCGAAACTTTGCGGATCGAGCGAACCCGCCCAGGTGTCGAAGACCTGAAGGCAGTCCGCTCCGCTGCGCACCTGCTCGGCCAGATAATGCACCGATGCTTCGACCAGTATATCGATCAGCCGCTGGAAAGCCTCCGGTTCGCTGCGGGCAAAAAGCCGCGCCGCCGCCTGATCCGGGCTGCCCTTGCCGCCCACCATATAGGT
>JAGRKQ010000162.1:2137-4255 GCA_020442235.1 Hyphomicrobiaceae bacterium
ACCGCCTTGAAGACCGGCAGGAGATGCTCCATCACCCGTCCCGCCGCCAGCCGGTCGATGCCCTTCACATCAAGAGGATCGAGCACCGGCCCGGTGCCTTCGACAAAACGCACATCCTGTCCAAGACCATCGGGAATGACGAGAATGTCGGAAAACAGGATCGCCGCATCGAAACCGAACCGCCGGATCGGCTGAAGCGTCACCTCGCAGGCGAGCTCCGGCGTGTAGCAAAGATCGAGAAAGCTCCCCGCTTGCCTGCGCGTTGCCCGGTATTCGGGAAGGTAGCGCCCCGCCTGACGCATCAGCCAGACCGGTGGCACATCCATCTGCTCGCCGGAAAGAACCCGCAAGAGCTTCCGATCCGTCATCGCCTCTTTCCCTTTTCCCAAATCATCAAAAGAAGCCTTGAAAAGGCTTTATCTGTTTTTATTAGGCTTGTGGATAAGACTCATAAGACTCTCATCCACAAGACAAATTTTCATTTCGGCTCCGCCAGAAGCTCCTTGTCTTCACAGCCTGTGAAGTCTGGGGATCATGCGGATTCGACAAGACTCCTTAATCCTTTGTTAAGGATTTCGGAACCGCAACGCGGCCATTCCCCGCAGCCGCCATTTTTCCTTGCCCCCACATTTGCCGACAGGGCGAAAACGACACGGAACCGCAATTGCCTGTTGGCCTTTGCGTGCAGGATCGGGCACTGTCGCGGCAACTCCGGCAGGCGCGCCGGAAAAGCAGCCGGTTTCCCCCACAGCCTCCCGGCTTTCTTCACCGCCCTGTTGTGAACATCGGGGGTAAGCATGTCAGGAACCCGCCCGTGAGCCCCAATCCCCGCACGCCGACGAGCTTTTTCCATCTGCATCTCGTTTCCGACGCCACCGGTGAGACCCTGGCCACCGTGGCGCGCGCCGTTGTGTCGCAATATCCGCAGGCACGCGCCATCGAGCATGTCTATCCGCTGATCCGCTCGGTGAAGCAGATCGACCGGGTGATCGCGGAGATCGAAAAGGCGCCGGGCATCGTGCTCTTCACCATCGTCGATGCCGAAATCACCGCAAGGCTTTCAGCCGGCTGCAGGGAGGCGGGCATCCCCGCCGTTTCCGTTCTCGATCCGGTGACGACCGCCTTCCAGTCCTATCTCGGCGCGCCGACGCAGAAGAAGGTCGGCGCCCAGCATGTGCTCGACCAGGATTATTTCCAGCGCATCGATGCGCTGAATTTCACCCTGATGCATGACGACGGCCAGCTGCCGGACGCCATCGACGATGCCGATGTGGTGATCGTCGGCATCAGCCGCACCTCCAAGACCCCGACCTCGATCTATCTCGCCAATCGCGGCCTGAAGACGACCAATGTGCCGATCGTGCCCGGCGTTCCCGTGCCCGATCCCCTGTTCGAGGCGCGCCGCCCGCTGATTGTCGGGCTTGTGGCCAGCGCCGATCGCATCATCCAGATTCGCCAGAACCGGCTCTTGTCGCTCAATGCACCGAGCCGGGATTCGGCTTATGTCGACCGGGCGGCGGTTGCCGAAGAGATCGCCTATATGCGCCGGCTATGCACCGATCACGACTGGCCGGTCATCGACGTCACCCGCCGTTCGATCGAGGAGACCGCCGCCGCGATCCTCGCGCTCTATCAGGAGCGCCGCCAGGAACGGGGGCGCATCGGATGAAGCCGCTGATCCTGGCATCCGCTTCGCCGATCCGCCTCAAGCTTCTGCAACAGGCGGGGATTGCTGTTCGTGTCGAACCGGCCCGCATTGATGAACGCGCCATCGAAGCCCGGCTTCAAGGCGAGGAGGCAAGCCCGCGGGCCCTTGCCCTGACACTGGCGCGCGAAAAGGCGCTCGACGTAGCACGCCAGAATCCCGAAAGCCTTGTCATCGGCGCCGACCAGACGCTGGATCTTCATGGGCAAAGCCTGCACAAGACCGGCACGCTGGAAGCTGCCGCCGTGCAGCTTCAGCGTCTTCAGGGCGAAACCCACCGGCTGCACGCCGCCTATGCCATTGCTTTTGGCGGCGAGATTGTCGCCGAAAAGGCCGATACGGCGGAAATGGCCATGCGCGCCCTCTCGGGCGATGAAATCGCCGCCTATCTGGAGGCTGCCGGCGAACGGGTG
>JAGRKQ010000162.1:4323-5496 GCA_020442235.1 Hyphomicrobiaceae bacterium
GATTATTTCACCGTTCTCGGCCTGCCGATGCCGGCGCTCTGTGCCGATCTGCGCCGCCTTGGAGCCCTGCCATGGTGAAGGAAGGCGCCTCCCCGCCGCGTGCCGGTGTCATCGGCTGGCCCATCGCCCACTCGCGCTCGCCCCTCATCCACGGCACCTGGCTGAAGCGTCACGGTCTTGCCGGCCGTTACGAACGGATCGCTGTTGCGCCGGATGAGGCCGACGCCTTCTTCGCTGATTTTGCCGGCAAAGGTCTTGTCGGTGCCAACGTCACCATCCCGCACAAGCAGACGGCGGCGCGTCACTGCGACCGCTTGAGCGACGTTGCCGCCACCCTCGGTGCGGTCAACACGCTGTGGCTGGAAGAGGGACGGCTTTGCGGCGACAACACCGATGTTGCCGGCTTCCTCGGCCATCTCGATGCCAGCCAGCCCGGCTGGGAGAACCGGGTGAACCGTGCCGTTGTGCTCGGTGCCGGCGGGGCAAGCCTTGCCGTCCTGTACGGGCTGAAATCGCGCGGCCTTGGCGACGTGCTCGTTCTCAACCGGTCTGCCGACAAGGCAAGAAGCGTCGCCGATCGTTTCGGCTATGAATCGGCGTCGCTCGAAAGCGCCTCCGAAGCGTTGGAAGGCGCCGATCTTCTCGTCAACACAACGGCGCTCGGCATGGCCGGCCAGCCGCCGCTCGATCTCGATCCGGCGCCGATGGCGCCGGGCGGCATCGTCTATGACATCGTCTATGTGCCGCTGGAAACCGCGCTGCTCCGACGCGCCAGAGCCGCCGGCCTTCATGCCGTCGACGGGCTTGGCATGCTTCTGCACCAGGCCGTTCCGGGTTTTGCGCGCTGGTTCGGCGTCAAGCCTTGCGTGGATGAAAGCCTGCGCAACAGTCTTCTTGCCGATCTCGGCGAGACGGAAAACAGAGCCGGCGCAACAAGCTCGGGGCAGGAGCCGCCGGCGTGATCGTTCTTGGTCTCACCGGCTCGATTGCCACCGGCAAGTCGACAACCTCCAGGCTCTTCCGCGCCGCCGGCGTTCCCGTGCACGATGCCGATGCCAGCGTGCACGCGCTTTATGCCGGCCGTGCGGTCTTTCCCATCGAGGCGGCCTTTCCCGGCGTCGTGCGTGAGGCGCGCGTGGACCGGGCGCTTCTGAAGGCCCGTCTTGCCGAGGA
>JAGRKQ010000162.1:5622-7376 GCA_020442235.1 Hyphomicrobiaceae bacterium
GGCGGCGCGGTGCGTTGCCGCGCGGTCGCCGTCACCACGGTCGATCCGGCAACGCAAAGGGCGCGCGTTCTGGCCCGGCCGGGCATGAGCGAAGAAAGCCTCAACCTCATCCTGTCGCGCCAGATGCCCGATGCTGAGAAGCGCCGCCGGGCGCATTTCCTCATCGATTCCGGTCACGGTGTCGAGGCCGCGCGCCGCCGGGTGGAAGCGATCCTGAGCGCCATCCACATGATGATCTGACCCGGCCTTGCCTCGCTCCCCCAATCGTGATTCCTGAAAAGCCGGAGTGGGCGGATGCGCGAGATCATTCTCGATACCGAAACGACCGGCCTCAGGCCTGACCAGGGCGACCGCATCTGCGAGGTGGCGGCGCTGGAGCTGGTCGATCACGTGCCGACCGGCCGGCACTATCAGGCCTATGTGAAGCCGGACATTCCGATGCCGGAAAAGGCTTTTTCCATCCACGGGCTGAGCGACGAGTTTCTGGCCGACAAGCCGCCTTTTGAAGATGTTGCCGCCGAGTTCCTGGAGTTCATCGGCAGCGATGTCCTCGTTGCGCACAATGCGATGTTCGACGTGCGCTTTCTCAACTCCGAGTTTGCCCGCATCGGCGCTCCGCCGATCCTGACCGACCGGGTCGTCGACACCTATGCCATCGCGCGGGTGAAGTTCCCCGGCGCCGAGGTCAATCTCGACGCGCTCTGCCGGCGTTTCAATGTCGATCGATCGCGCCGCACCCTGCACGGCGCGCTCATCGACTGCGAGCTTCTGGCCGAGGTCTATATCGAGCTGATCGATGCGCGCCAGACCGCGCTCAGCCTGAAGAGCACACGTGCCGGCCGGGGCGATGGGGCGGTGATCCCCGCCCGGCCGCAGCCGCTCGCCTCATCGCTCACCGAAGAGATGCGCGCCGCGCACATCGCCTTCGTGCGCACGCTCTCCGACACTCCGCTCTGGGCCGAATGGCTGCCGGAAGAGTGGGACGAGGCTTCGCAAAGCTGACGAGCCCTTCGTCTTTCAAGGCAAAAATGAAAACGCCCGGCTTTTCGGCCGGGCGTTCTGCTCAATCCGTGTGATGGGGATCAGGCCGTTGCCGGTGCCGCGCCGGCTTCGCCCTGCTGCTGCATCAGCCTCTGGCGGTAGAGCGCCATGAAGTCGACCGGGTCGATCATCAAGGGCGGGAAACCGCACTGGCGCGAGGCCTGAGCGATGATTTCGCGCGCGAAGGGGAACAGGAACCGGGGCGCCTCGATCATCACGAAGGGGCCCATCTGGTTTGCCGGCACGTTCTCGATGCGGAACAGCCCGCCATAATCGAGATCGATGGCAAACATCAGATCCTTGCCTTCGCCGGCCTTCGCCTCGACCTTCAAGGTGACGTCGAAGTCGGTCGGGCTCATCTGCTTGGCCGAGACATTGATGTTGAGATCGATCTTCGGCGACTGGTTCTTCGGCTTCAGCGATTCCGGCGCATTCGGATTTTCGACCGAAAGATCGCGGATGAACTGGGCCAGCGCGGAAAAACGGATCTGTGCACCGGGTGCAAGACCTTCCGGCGCGCCCGCCTCGCCCGCCGGAACGGCGCCGGCGCCGTTGGCTTCGGCCTTGTCGGTGGTGGTGTCGCTTTCGGACTTCGGTTTCTTGGCCATGGCCCCCTCATTGGCACGGTTTGTCGAAAGGAATGAGCCGGATCGCTAGCACGGCGAGTGTTACCGACTCAAGAAAAAGGCTCGCCGCCACCGGAATTGCGTGGC
>JAGRKQ010000014.1 GCA_020442235.1 Hyphomicrobiaceae bacterium
GGAAAAGGCCGGCAAGGACCGCGAGAAGGCCTCGGTCGGGCTCTATGCCTATCCCAATCTCATGGCCGCCGACATCCTCGCCTACCGGGGCACGCATGTGCCGGTCGGCGAAGACCAGAAGCAGCATCTGGAGCTTGCCCGCGACATCGCGCAGAAGTTCAACAACGACTTCGGCGTTCCCGACTTCTTCCCGCTGCCCGAACCGCTGATCCTCGGCGCGGCGACGCGCGTCATGAGCCTGCGCGACGGCACCAAGAAGATGTCGAAGTCCGACCCGTCCGACATGAGCCGCATCAACCTGACCGACGAGACCGACCTGATCGCCTCCAAGATCCGCAAGGCCAAGACCGATCCCGAGCCGCTGCCGGAAACGCCCGAGGGGCTGGAAGGCCGGCCCGAGGCGGCCAATCTCGTCGGCATCTATGCCGCCCTTGCCGACACCAGCCGCGAGGCGGTTCTCGCCGAATTCGGCGGTCAGGGCTTCGGCGCCTTCAAGCCGGCGCTGGCGGAGGTGGCGACAACCAAGCTCGCCCCGATCACCGGCGAGATGCGCCGGCTGATGGCCGATCCGGCGGAAATCGACCGGACCCTCACCCGCGGTGCCGAACGCGCGCGGGCGATCACCGAGCCGATCATGGACGAGATCTACACGACCATCGGCTTCGTGCGGCCGCAGCGCTGAGCGTCTTGCCCTTTGGCGACAAATTCGCCAGCATCGGCCCTCCATGCTGAAGCCCAGACGCTCCACCGCCGCCGGTCACCGGCGCAAGTTCCTCGTCGTCATCGACGGGACACCCGAATGCGGGCGGGCGGTGCTTTACGCCGCGCGCCGGGCCGAACGCACCGGGGGCGGCCTCGTCATGCTCTATTGCATCGTGCCCGATGAGTTCCAGCACTGGCTCGGCGTCGAAGCGATCATGCGCCGTGAAGGCGAAGAAGAAGGCGCGGCCGTGCTCGACGAGGTCGTCAACAACCTGCACGCCGCCGCAATCGCCATCGAACCGGAGCGGGTGATGCGCTTCGGCAAGCCCTCCGAACAGATCGTCGAACTCATCGGCGAGGACGAGGACATCGCCATTCTGGTGCTCGCCGCCGGCACCGGCAATGAAGGGCCGGGCCCGCTGGTCTCGATGATCGGCTCCAAGGCGGGACAGAGTTTTCCCGTGCCCGTCACCATCGTTCCCGGCACCCTCTCCGACGAGGACATCGAAGCCATCGCGTGAGGTGTTTGTTTTCGCTCTTCCCAAGTCGCACGCCCGCGCGCAGCGAAGCGCAAGACTTGGGGCCGCCAAGAACGCAAGATTCGCGATCTCTCAAAATCAGGTCCCCGGGAAACCGCCACTTGATTGCATGGCGCATCATCCTATCCTAGAAACATTCCAGAGTGTGGCGGGCAAAGCCTTCCGCGCGACGACAACATTCAGGCCCTGCCATGTTCATCCAGATCGAAGCCACGCCCAATCCGGCGACGCTGAAGTTCCTGCCCGGACGCGATGTCCTGCCCGGCGAGACCCGCGACTATCGCGATGCCGGCCAGGCGGCCGATTCGCCGCTCGCGCAGCGGCTTTTTGCCGTCAGCGGCGTTGCCGGCGTCTTTCTCGGCGCCGATTTCATCACCGTGACCAAGACAGACGGCGAATGGGCACACCTGAAGCCCGCCGTCCTCGGCGCGATCATGGAGCATTTCGTCTCCGGCGCGCCGGTGCTCGATGCCGGCGAGGCGGGCGAGGCGGTTTCGGAGGATTTCGACGCCGCCGACACCAAGACCGTCGACACCATCAAGGAGCTTCTGGAAACGCGCGTCCGGCCGGCCGTTGCCCAGGACGGCGGCGACATCATCTTCCAGGGCTACCGCGAAGGCGTCGTCTTCCTGCACATGCGCGGCGCCTGTTCGGGCTGCCCGTCCTCCACGGCCACGCTGAAGCACGGCATCGAAAACCTCCTGCGTCATTTCGTGCCGGGCGTCGTTGAAGTGCGCGCCGTCTGAAACGCATCGGGCAAGACGGGCGCGCCATGCGGCTTATTCTCGACACCGCGCTCGACGCCTGCCAGGCGGTTCTGGCCGACGCGGACGGCCGTCTGCTTTTTGCCCGCAGTGAAGCCCTGACGCGCGGCCATGCCGAGCGGCTGATGCCGCTGGTGGAAGAGCTTCTCGATGCGGCCGGCACCGGTTACGACGCCCTCGACAGCCTTGCCGTCACCATCGGGCCCGGCTCCTTCACCGGCTTGCGGGTCGGCCTTGCAGCGGCGCGCGGACTTTCCGTGGCGCTCGGCCTGCCGCTTGCCGGCTTCACCAGCCTTGCCGCCCGCGCCGCCGAATATTCCGCAACGCCGGTCGCCATCGCCTTCGATGCCCGCAACGCCCGCGTCTATCATCAGGCCTTCGATGCCGAAGGGAACCCGCAGGACGGCCCCTCGGTCGACGATGTGGCGCTCGCTGCCGCGCGCCTCGGCGCCGGACCGGGCCTCGTCACCGGTTCGGGCGGTGAAGCGCTCGCCGCCGCCGCAACGACGCTCGGCAAGGCCTGGCGCTTCGACGGCAACAGCCGCGACGCGGCACAGCCCGAGGCGCTCGCCCGCGCCGGGGCCACGGCAAGGCCCGGCACAACGCCGCCGGCGCCGCTTTACCTCAAGCCCGCCGATGCGATTGCGGCAAAACCCTCCGGGCTCGTTGCGCCATGATGGATTTTCTCTCCAGCGCCCTTTCCCGGCCGCGCCACATCGAAGCCGCCCGCACCACCGACATGGAACGGCTTGCCGCCTTGCACGAAGCCTCCTTTCCGCATGGCTGGAGCGCGCACGATCTCGCCGCCCTCGCCGATGACGATGCGGTGGATGCGCTGGTGGCCGTGCCTTACGGCTTTTTCGGCCGTGGTCAGGTGGAGGGGTTCATTCTGATGCGCAGCGCCGCCGACGAGGCCGAAGTGCTGACGATCGCCGTCGATCCGCGCCACCGCCGCCACGGCCTCGGCCAGAGGCTTCTTTCCGCCGGCATCCTGGCGGTCCGCCAGCGCGGCGCGGCGGCGCTGTTTCTGGAGGTTGCCGCCGACAACCCGGCCGCCCTCTCCCTCTACCGGCGCAACGGCTTCCAGCAGGTCGGCATCCGCAAGGCCTATCTGCCACGCGGCGACGGAACTTCGGCCAGCGCGCTTGTCATGCGCCGCGATGACAGGTAGCGCAGCAGCATGAGCAGCACCGATCCTGAAAATGCCGTCACGCGCCTGAGGCTTGTCAGAACCTTCCTGACGCTGCTGCCGGCCATCGTCTTCCTTGTCGCCTTCCTGCCGCTGCACATGCTGGCGCGCAAGGCCAAGATCGTCGCCATCAGCGACCGGCTGCCGCTGACCTTTCACCGCATCCTTCTATGGCTTCTGGACGTGCGCGTCATCGTGCGCGGCAGGCCGGAGCCGACGCGCCCGCTCCTGATCTGCTCCAACCACGTCTCCTGGCTCGACATTCCCGTGCTCGGTTCCATCCAGCCGGTTTCCTTCATCTCCAAGGACGAGGTCGCCGGCTGGCCGGTCATCGGTTTCCTGGCCCGCCAGCAGGACACGATCTTCATCGACCGCACCCGCCGGCATGCGACCGGCGAGGCGACGCAGGCCATGGCCGACGCCCTGTCGGAAGACCGCGCGCTGGTGCTGTTTCCCGAGGGCACGTCGAGCGACGGACGGGCGGTGCTGCCCTTCATGTCGTCGCTGATCGGCGCGGTGCAGAAGGAAATCGTCAACGAGGGCGAGGCGGGCGCCCGCATCCAGCCGGTCGTCGTCTGCTATCAGCGCCGCGACGGGCTGCCGATCACCCGCGGCGACCGGCCCGACATCGGCTGGTATGGCGACATGGACCTCTTGCCGCACGCCGTCGGCATCGCGCTCGGCGGGCCTTTGGAGGTCGTCATCGATTTCCTGCCGCCGCTGGACGAGGATCTCGCCGGCCGGCGCAAGGAAGCCGCAAGCGTCATGCAGCGCGATGTGCAGCGCCGCCTGGCGCTGCGTCTTGCCGGCCGCTGGAGCGACAACGAGCCTTCCGCCTGAGGCCAAAACGCGCTAGACCGGGCGAAGGATACCCCTTTGACCGAAGCGGGCCCGCCCGCCTTCCCGCGAGACACACGACACCGCATGAGCGCACCGGACCGTTCCGCTTCCCGCCGCAAGGTCTTCATCAAGACCTATGGCTGCCAGATGAA
>JAGRKQ010000015.1:0-3660 GCA_020442235.1 Hyphomicrobiaceae bacterium
CACCGCATCGGCCGCACCGCGCGTGCCGGGCGCGAAGGCGAGGCGATTGCCTTCTGCGCGCCGGAAGAGGTGCATCTGCTCGACCAGATCGAGACCCTGATGAAGATCGAGGTGCCGGTGGCCAGAGGCGCCCGCCCGCATGGAGAGCGCTCGGGTGCGGAAAAGCCGCGTTCCGGCTCGCCGCGTCGCCGCGGGCGCAATCCCGCCAATGCGAATGCCCCCAAGGCTGCAACGCCGCCGGATGCCGCAAAGCGTCGCCGCCCGCGCCGTCGCCGGGCCGCCTGAGGCATCGGAGCGCAAGAAACAGGGATGGCGGGGCCGCAAGGTCCCGCCATTCTCTTTTTCGGTAAAGCCCCAGCAAAATCCAGCGATTAAGGACGCTTCTTCAGGTGCCTTTAAGGTGCCCTGGCGACACTGGGCGGCAACATTGTTCAAACAGGGGCCGCCGGTGACCGGGCTGTGAGGCACATCTTTTCATTTCTGAATCTCGATCTCTTCGCGCCGCTCTTTTCCAGCGCCGGCCTTTTTGCCGTGTCGATTTATGTCCTGCTGCCCTTGCTGGCTGGCCTTCTTGGCGCATGGGGCGATTGGCGGGTCGCCCTCAAGGCCTATCTCATCTGGGCGGGTTTGCTCGTTTCTGCCTTCTGGCTGATGACGTGGAACATCGAGCACACGATCTATGGTGTGACCCTCTACGGCATGTTTTTCTCGATTGTGGCCGTTCCGCTGATCGCGCTTGCGATCCGGCTCTGGCGGACATTGCGCGGAGCGGTCGCAGCCCGATGGGGTACCTGAAGCATACCCGTTCGCGCGGGGGCGTTTCCGATTGGCGCTGCTGACGGGCGATCGTAGCATCCGGTCATGACAGATGCGGCCCTGACCGACCCGGCGATCATTGCGCTCATCGCGGCAACCTTTCTGCTCGCGGGGCTGGTGAAAGGCGTGATCGGCCTCGGGCTTCCGACCGTCAGTCTTGCCATTCTGGCCGCGGCCATCGATCTGCCGACCGCCATGGCGCTGCTGATCGTGCCGTCCCTGGTCACCAATCTCCTTCAGGCGGCAACGGGGGGTCATGCGCGCGTCCTGCTTCGCCGAATCTGGCCCTTTCTCCTCATGGCGAGCATCACCGTCTGGCTGGGGGCGAAGGCGTTGAGGCTGGCCGAACCGGAGCTGCTGACAGGGCTACTTGGCGGACTTTTGATGGCCTATGCCGCAATCAGCCTATCGGGCTGGCGGGTTTCCCTGCCGGAAAGATCGGAGATCTGGGCCGGCCCGGTCTTCGGCATCGCCAATGGCATCCTGACCGGCATGACCGGCTCCTTCGTGGTGCCGGGCGTGATGTTCCTTCAGGCAATCGGGCTGCCGCGCGACAGGCTCATCCAGGCGATGGGCATGCTCTTCACCGCCTCGACCGCCGCGCTGGCGCTGGCCTTGCAGGCGAATGCGCTGTTCACCGGCCGGGAAGGGGTCATGTCCCTGCTGGCCCTGGCGCCGGCTCTTCTCGGCATGGCCGCTGGGCAGAAAGTCCGCCGGCGTCTACCCGAGGCCGCCTTTCGCCGGATCTTCTTCATTGCCATCCTCGCGCTTGGCGGTGCGATCCTGTTCAAGGCGGTTTCCTGATCCCTTCGCATTGCAGCAGGAATGCGCTGGACCCTGAGCCGTCTTTTCCATAAGCCTTTGATGATGACTGCCGGGAGAGGAAGCCGCGCGCCCGTGACGAACGCGACGACGAAGCTCAGGGATGAAGTTGCCGATATTCTCAATCGGGTCTACCCGCACGAGGACATCGCCGCCCTGACCCACGCCGTTCTGGAGGCCTTCTGGCCCGGGGGGCAGGCCCCGCGCAAGCGCCGCCGCAAACCGGAAAACGCCCCCTGGTCGCAAGCCGACGCCATCCTCATCACCTATGGCAACTCGCTGCTCGACGGCGTGCACAAGCCGTTGGACCTTCTGCATGATTTCCTGCTGCGGCGGATGAAGGGCGTGGTCAACGGCGTGCACATCCTGCCGTTCTTTCCCTACACCTCCGACGATGGTTTCGCGGTTGCCGATTTCCGCAAGGTCGATCCCTCGATGGGCGACTGGCCCGACATCGTGCGCATCGGCAGCGACTTTCAGCTGATGTCGGATCTGGTGCTCAACCATGTCTCCAGTCAGGGCACCTGGTTCGTCGCCTATCGGCAGAGGCAGGAGCCTTATGACCGCTTCTTCTTCGAGGCCTCGCCCGAGGACGATCTTTCCGCCGTGGTGCGGCCGCGCACGACGCCGCTCCTGCGCGAGGTCGAAACCCGCTCCGGCCCGCGCCATGTCTGGTGCACCTTCAGCCACGACCAGATCGACCTCGATTATTCCAATCCCGAGGTCCTTCTGGAAATCCTGCGCATTCTGCGCATGCACATCGACATGGGCGTCAGGATCGTCCGGCTGGATGCGGTGGCCTTCCTGTGGAAGGAGGTCGGCACGCCCTCGATCCACATGCCCCAGACCCATGCCATCGTGCAGCTTTTGCGGGTTCTGACCGATTTCGCTCAGGAGAGCGTCATCCTCCTCACCGAAACCAATGTGCCCAAAGCGGAAAACCTGAGCTATTTCGGCCAGGGCAATGAGGCGCATGCGATTTACAATTTTCCGCTGCCGCCGCTGATCCTGCACGCCATGCTGTCCGGCTCGGCGCGATATTTGCGCACCTGGCAGGCAGCGATGCCGCCGTCGCCGCCCGGATGCGCCTATCTCAATTTCTCCGCCAGTCATGACGGCATCGGCATGCGGCCCGTGGAGGGGCTTTTGCCGGACACCGAAATCGTCCGCATGATCCAGACCGTGCAGTCGGGCGGCGGGCTTGTCTCGATGCGCTCCCTGCCGGATGGCGGCCAGGCTGTCTACGAGTTGAACTGCGGTTACTTCCCGGCTCTGGCGCGCACCTTTAGCGGCAAGGACGAGCATCATCTGGCCCGTTTCGTCGCCTCGCAGACCATCGTCATGTCGCTGGAAGGCGTCCCGGCCTTTTACATCCACTCCATGCTGGCAACGCCCAACGACCATGAGGGGGTGGAGCGACGCGGCATGAACCGGGCGATCAACCGGCACCGCTGGGATTATGAAGCTCTGAACGCGCTTCTGGACGATCCGTCATCGGATCAGGCGCGCGTCATGGCGGCGCTGTCGGAGCGCCTGCGCATCCGTGCGCGCCAGCCCGCCTTCAGCCCCAACGCCACCCAGTTCACCTTGCGCCTCGACGAGCGGGTCTTCGGCGTCTGGCGTCAGCCGCATGACCGGCGGCAGTCGATCTTTGCGCTGCATAATGTCAGTTCCGACACGCTGGATCTGCCTTGCGAAGATCTGAACCTGATTGCCGACGAGACCTGGACGGATCTTCTGAGCGGTGAAGTCGTCACCCCGGAGCAGAGCCACATCGCCATGGCCCCCTATCAGTGCCGCTGGCTGACCAACCTGCCGGCCTGAAATCGGGTTTCAGGCCTTGAAGGGCAGGGGGGCGTAATCCGCCGCATCGGATGTGACCGCCGCCCGTAGCTCGGAAAAGATCCCCGGATAGGCGGCATAGACGCGGTTCCAATTCGGGATGAAGGGCGTTTCATGCGGGTTGTCCAGAAAGGTCTGGCCAGCCCGCATGATGTTCTCCGCGAACAGCTCGATGGTCTG
>JAGRKQ010000015.1:3752-6534 GCA_020442235.1 Hyphomicrobiaceae bacterium
GCCTTGAGCGTGCGGAAGGTGTTGGGCGTGAAGATCGTGCCCTCGGCCGCCATCTTGCGGAAGATCGCCTTGCAGATGTCCGTCGACATGCGGTTGAGGCCGGTGCGGGCATCCTCGGCGCTGACCACCTGATGCTTGTGATCGTAGGAATCGGCGACCTCGACCTGGCAGACCGCATTGCGCCCGAGATTGCGCCAGGCTTCGGAAAGAACGCCGATTTCCAGCCCCCAGTCCGACGGCATCCTGAGGTCGGGCAGCATGGCGGTGCGCATGGCGAATTCACCGGAAAGCGGGTAGCGGAAGCTGCGCAGATAATCGAGATAGTCGTGATCGCCCATGACTTTCTTGAGGGCAATCAGGATCGGGCTGACAAGCAGGCGCGACACCCGTCCGTTGAGCTTGCCGCTGCCGACGCGGGCATAGAAGCCCTTTGAAAGCTGATAGGGAAAGCTCGGATTGGCGACCGGATAGAGAAGCCGCGCCAGAAGATCGCGCTGATAGGTCAGGATGTCGCAATCGTGCAGCGCCATGATGGACGTATCGGCGCAGGCGATCAGATAGCCGATCGATGTCCACACATTCTTGCCCTTGCCTTGTTCGTGCGGGCCAAGGCCGAGCTCTTCCAGCTTGCGGTCGAGAGCCTGCATGCGCGGGGAATCGTTCCATACCACGACATGGTTCTGCGGCAGCACGGAGAAGAAGTCGCGCGCCATGCGATATTGGGTCTCGTCGGCCCGGTCGAGGCCGATGACGATGCGGTGCAGGTAGCGCACCCTGGCAAGCTCTTTGACGATGTTGCCGAGGGCCGGCCCCTCCAATTCGCTGTAAAGCGCCGGCAGGAGCAGCGTGATCTTGCGGCTCTGCGCAAAGCTTTCCAGCTCGTATTCCAGCTCTTCGACGGGACGGCAGCGCAGATTGTGAAACTGGGCGATGTTTCCGTTCTGGTGAAAGTCGGTCATGAAACTTGGGTCCTCAACGCGCTGAAATTCTGTCGATGAAAGCCAGAACGGCATCGTTCCAGCCTTCCGGTCCGGGGCGGTCCGTGCGGGTGATCCGGCCGGTATCTTCGCCCTTGAGGAGAGGCAGGGGCGGGGCATGATCATTGCGCACGATCACGCCGCAATCGGCGGCTTCCAGCATCTCGACGTCATTGGGCGCGTCGCCGAGGGCAAGGGTGAGCCGGGGGCGAAAGCGCCGGACAAGGCTGGCCATGGCGTCGGCCTTGCTGGAGCCATGGGAGAGCGTCAGGAAGCGGCCACCCTGACGAGCCGACAGGCCGTGCCCGAGAAGCGCTTCAAGGAACCGGCGCTTGCCATCTTCCGTTCCGCTCCAGAGGCCGGGTTCGGAATGACAGCGTTTGCAGGCAAGCCGGGCTGCTTCTTCCGACAGGCCGGTCAGAGTGGCAACGTCATGTGCTTCCAGATCGCCGAAGCCCTGAAACCCGGCACGCAGGTCGCGAGGAAGCGCAGCAAGAGCGCTCCGGATCTCTTGGTAGGCCGCATCTCCGCCGGTTTCAGGGGCGGCAGGGTCATAAAGGCCGGCGCCGTTCTCCACGATGGCCGGCGTGGCGCCAAGGCCAAGCCTTTCGTGCAAGGGGGCGACCTCGGCCGCCGTCTTGCTGGTGGCGAGAACAAGGGGAATGCCACTCTGGCGGAGCCGTTCCAGCGCCGGCCTTGCCGCCTCGAACGAATAGGTCGTGTGATCGAGCAGCGTGCCGTCGAGATCGGTGAAGACGAGCGCATCGGGGCGGGGATGCGGTTCCGGCGTCATCGGGCGGGCCATTTCATGGCACCGCCACCAGCGGGGTCGGTTCTTGTCGGTCCGATCACGGGCATGGCCCATTGTGGTCCGTCCGGTTGCACTGCGGCAAGGCCGTTCGGTCGTTTCGCGCCTCTATCCCCAGACACTCCAATGGCTGATAGACGCGGAAGGTTCGGCGTAATACGAGTGTCCCTGCATCCGCAGCCCTTCAACCAGCAGTGTCCGGACCCATGAGCACCGATAACAATCCCGACATCATCTACACCAAGGTCGACGAAGCCCCCGAACTCGCTTCGGCTTCGCTCCTGCCCATCGTCCAGAGCTTTGCCGGTGCGGCGGGCATTTCGGTCGGTACCAAGGACATTTCGCTCGCCGGCCGCATCATCGCGACCTTCCCGGAGAGCCTCAGTGCCGACAGGAAGCAGGCCGACGACCTTGCCGAGCTCGGTCAGCTGGTGAAGCAGCCCGACGCCAATGTGATCAAGCTGCCGAACATCTCCGCTTCGGTGCCGCAGCTCGTCGCCGCGATCAAGGAACTTCAGGGGCAGGGCTACGCCGTTCCCGACTATCCGGAAACGCCGACCAGCGACGCGGAAAAGGACGCCCGCGCGCGCTACGATGCGATCAAGGGTTCGGCCGTGAACCCGGTCCTGCGCGAAGGCAATTCCGACCGCCGCGCCGCCAAGGCGGTGAAGAAGTTCGCCCAGGACAATCCGCACCGCATGGGTGTCTGGACATCGGACAGCAAGACGCGCGTTGCCGCCATGTCCGGGGGCGATTTCTATTCCAACGAGAAGTCGGTGACGCTCAAGGATGCGAGCGACGTCACCATCGAGCTGGAAGCCGCTGACGGCACCAGGACTGTTCTGAAGAAGGTGTCCTACCCGGCCGGGACGGTCGTCGATGCGACCTTCATGTCCGCCAAGGCGCTGGATGCGTTTCTCGCCGCCGAGATCGACAAGGTGAAGCAGGAGCCGGGCGTCCTGTTCTCCCTGCACATGAAGGCGACGATGATGAAGGT
>JAGRKQ010000016.1 GCA_020442235.1 Hyphomicrobiaceae bacterium
GACGAGCCGACCGAGGGCATCCAGCCCAACATCATCCAGCAGATCGGCCGTGTGATCGATTATCTGCGCGATCAGGGCAACATGGCCATCATTCTGGTCGAGCAGTATTTCGACTTCGCCTATCAGCGGGCCGACCAGTTTTATGTCCTCAAGCGGGGCGCGGTGACGCTGTCAGGCGCCAAGGACACGCTGCCCATGGAGGCGGTGCGCGAAAGCGTTTCGGTCTAGGCCCGATTCTCTTTGCGCGGTGAGGGCCCCGAGATTCGTTTCGCAGGCAGTTCGGCAAGATGATTCCCGCTCGGCGATTCGAGTGTCGCGGAATCATCCGGGATCCGGAGGCGATTCCGGGCCGAGTCTCCAGCCGGTCTGGGCGTGCCCTATATATATAAAGTCATGCGAGCCGTGATTGCGCTGCCCTGCATCCGAAGGAAACGCCGTTTTGGGCGCTGATTCCGCAGGTGCTGCCTTTCCAGCGCTGCTCCGGCTCGGGATTCGCGGATTCGGCCCATCAGAACGCAGCGTTCCGACAGGAAAATGCACTGCAGCACCCTGTTCGGACGCGCCATGCACGGCCGCCCGGGTGAATCGCGCTTCCAGAGGCTTTCAGGCCGGGTCTCACCGGTCTGCTGCGTAGGGCCAGGAGAGCGTTGGATCAGCCCGGAACGGCTTGATCTTCATCAAAGCAACACCCTGGAAAGCCCTTCGAGGCGAATTTAACGACTTGTAAATAAATGGAAAAAGCCATTTCGAGGTGGGTGGAAGGTGTTTTCGTGTCATATTCGCCACACCGGTGCGAAAAGGCCGCGATTGGGGGCTTGAACGGGCATTTGGTGATTGCGCTTGCCGCGCTGCCGCGTATGTTCGCCTCACGAAACAGGGAACACCCTCGTTTCGCGCTTCTCAAGTCGGACGGACACCAACAACGAAGGTTCGGCGGTCTTGGGGAGTTCTCGCGGGGAATATGGGTTCACAATGACCCTCCCTGAGGTCAAGACGATTGGAGGTCTTCTTATGATGAAGCGTCTTCTTCTCGGCACCGCGACGGCTCTCGTCGCTGCCACCGGCGCCCAGGCTGCCGATCTGCCGGTCGCCCCGGCGGTCGACTATGTTCGCATTTGCGACACCTTCGGCACCGGCTTCTTCTACATCCCGGGCACCGAAACCTGCCTTCGCCTGTCGGGCCGCGTCCGCTTCGACCTGCGCTTCGCCGAAGAAACCGGCGGCGAGCAGGCTGAAGTTTCCATGCGCGCTCGTGCTCGCCTGAACGTCGACACCCGCACGCAGACTGCGTACGGCGCTCTTCGTGCGTTCATGCGCATTGAGTTCACCGATGACTCGGCTCCGGAAGGCGCCCTCGGTGCTGCTGACTCCCTGTCGGAGTACCAGGCGTTCATTCAGTTCGTTGGTTTCACCTTCGGTCGCACGAACTCCTTCTTCGACTTCTACACCGGCTACTCGCCGTACCGTGCCATCGGCATCATCGCGGACGACAACCAGACCCTTCTGGCTGCCTACACCGCGTCCTTCGGCAACGGCGTGACCGCCACCCTGTCGATCGAAGACGGCACCGACACCCGCATGACCGCTGGCGGCTTCGTCTACGGCGGCCACATCATCCCGGACGTCGTCGCGGCCATCCGCGTCCGTCAGGGCTGGGGTTCTGCCCAGGTCATGGCTGCTCTGCACGAAGTTGACGCTTCGTCGGCCATCGGCTTCGGTCGCGATCCGGAATACGGCTTCGCTGTCGGCGCTGGCGTCACCGTCAACCTCCCGATGGTTGGTGTTGGCTCCGAGTTCTCGCTGCAGGCTGCCTATGCTGACGGCGCTCTGTCGTACCTCGGCCTCGGCAACGTCGGCGTCCTGCCGGCTGCCACCGATGCGGCGATCGTTGCTGGTTCGATCGACACCTCGACCGGTTACTCGGTCGCTGCCGGTCTCCTTCTCGGCCTGACCGACATGATCTCGGTCGCCATCGAAGGTGACTACGCTGATGTTGACAACGCCGGCACCACTGCCGACTTCAACATCATGCAGGTCCGTGGTGCTCTGTACTACCGTCCGGTCTCCGGCCTGACCTTCGCCGCCTATGTCGGTTACTCGACCTGGGACGTCGACGGTGCTGCCGCGAACGTCGACGACGATCGCGTGGAAGCCATCTTCCGCGTGCAGCGCGACTGGTAATCGGTTCTTCCGATCCAAGGGAAAGGCCCGGCAAATGCCGGGCCTTTTTCTTTTGCGCACCTGGTGCGCAATTTCGCTGCCACGCAGCATCTATCCCATGCAACTTCCTTGAACGCGCTGTCAGCCTGTTGACTCCATCGGGCTTTCCTGCGGCTATTCCCGTATGGACGCAAAAAGGCTCCGGTCCTGCTGGGAATTGAAGCAGGCCAGAAGCCCGCCATAGGGGAGAGGCAGCATGTGTCGTTGGCGGCGGTGGATTATACCGGGCGCTGTTGCGGTTGTGGCATTGACTGCACTGGCGCTTCTCCTGAGGGCAGGCGGGATTGAGGGGGACCTCACCCAGCGCACTGTGGAGACGCTGGCACGCGATGGTCTGCCCTGGGCTTCCGCATCGCTCGACGGGCGCAACGTCACCTTGCAGGGCACGGCACCGTCCGAGACGGATCGCGATCTGGCGATTGCTTCGGCAAACCGGGTCTGGGGCAATCACCGTGTCGACGCTGGATCCATCTCGCTGCTGCCGCTTGCCGATCCCTACCAGATTTCCATCAATGTAAGCGAAGGCGCGGTGACGCTTTCCGGGACGCTGCCAGGGGCTGAAGCGCAGACGCGGCTTCTCGATGCCGTCCGTACGGTTGCAGGGAATCGCGAGATTGTCGACCAGACGACACTTGCACGCGGGGCGCCGGCCGAGCTTGGCAGTTATCTCGGTTTTCTGACGGATCGTCTTGATGGCCTGGCGACGGCAGAAGCGGTATTGAACGGAACAGAACTCAGCCTGCGCGGTCTGGCAGCATCTCAGGAGAGCTATAATTCTGAAATTGCAGCGCTTTCCGGCGACCTGCCGGATGGGATGACGCTCGGAGAGACAGAAATTCTGCCGCCGCTGATGCGCCCTTATCTGTGGTCGGCAACGCGCGGAGATGACGGACGCGTCGTGCTTGAGGGCAATGTCCCGACTGAAACGGCGCGTCAGGATGTTCTGGCCGCTGCGGCAACGCTCGCTGGCGGCATGGACCGGGTCGAAGACCGGATGATGCTGGCTTCGGGCGCGCCGGATGGTTTTGCCGGCAGTGCGGCCTTCGCCATCGGCCAGCTTGCCGGACTTCTCGACGGGACGGCGTCTCTGGAGGATTCTGAACTCTCCGTCGTCGGTCGTGCGCGCGACCGGGCCTCTTTCGATGCCGTGACCAGCGCGCTCACGCGCGGACTGCCGGCAGGCGTCACACTCGCGCTTCAGGACATCCGGCCTGCTGTTGAGTCGCCCTATACCTTCACAGCCCGCCGCGAAGGCACGGCTTTGACGCTCACCGGCTTCGTGCCGGACGACGATGCCCGGGCGGCCCTGACGGCCGCCGCTGGCGGCGTTGCCGGCGTGGAAAACATCATTGACGAGCTGCGTGTGGCTGATGGAGCGCCGGAAGGGTTCCAGACGCTGGCCACGCAAGCCTTGGGGCGCCTTGCTGGACTGGACCCGGGCGAGGCGGCTCTCTCCGATCTCGCTTTTTCGCTCACCGGCACGGCCATGACGCCTGAGGACTATGCCGCGCGCAGCGATGCGGGCGCTGTTGTTCCGCAAGGCCTTGATCTGGCAACGCTTCAGATTGCGCCACCCGCAATTGATCCCTACGTCACCGAAGCCATGCGCGAAGGAGAGGGCGTGATCCTGCGCGGTTTCGTGCCGAGCGAAGAGGCGCGGGCGGCGCTTGTAGCTGCTGCGGAGGTGATGGGGCCGGTGCGAGATGAGTTGCAGCTGGCAACCGGTGCACCGGACATTCATGCCGACACGACCCAGGCTGCCATGGCCGTGATCGCCGGTCTCGAAGGCGGACGTTTCAGCCTCTCCAACGAGACCCTGACCATTGAAGGTCAGGCCGGCGATGATGCAGCCTATGAGGCCGCGACGGCCTTTGTGGATGAAAACCCGGTGGGTGTTGCGGTGATTTCGGCGACGATCCTGCCGCCGCTTGCCGATCCCTTCGTGCTGACCATCAACCGCGAGGGGCAGGCGGTGACCGTATCCGGTCACATGCCGAGCGAACTCGCCCGGGCGCTTCTTCTGGAAACGCTGACTGGCGAAGCCTTTGAGGTCACAGACGAATCGCGCCTGGCGAGCGGCGCTGCAGAAGGCATCACCTTCGATGCGCTGGGGCCGCTTGTTCTGGCGCTTGCCGGCAAGGCTGACCCGTTCAGCATCGTCATTGATGGTGCGACGGCAACCGTTCGCGGCATGGCGCTGGAGCAGGGAAGCCGCACGGAAACGGAAGCTCTGGCAACCGATGCGCTGACGGAGATTGGTTTCGATGCCGCCGATGTCGTCATCACCGAAGGCGTTCCGAGCCCCTACACGCTGGAAGCCAGCGCGCGGGGCGAAGCGGTGCGCCTTGGCGGCTATGTTCCCGATCAGGAGACCGCCGACAGCATTCTGACTTTTGCCAGGGACCGGTTTTCGCGTGGCGTCAGCGATGAGCTGACCATCGCGGAAGGGGCACCGCAAGGCTTCAGCGGTCTCGTTGAGGCGGGCCTGCAAGCCCTGTCGCGCCTGTCCTCGGGAGAGCTCACCCTCTCGGATACCGATATGACGCTGGCGGGCGAGGCCTTCCTTCCGGGAAATATTCCTTCGATCAATGAAGGCCTTGGCGCAGCCGGGGGACTGGGTTCGATCACCGCCGACCTGAGCGTGGCGGATGCGGGGCCGCAGCGCTCGGCGACCGAATGCGATCTGTATTTCGCCCAGCTTCTCGCCGGCAATGCGATCCGCTTCCAGTCAGGCTCGGCCGCCATTGAAGCAACGAGCTACGGCCTTCTCGACCGTCTGGCCCATACGGTGCTCACCTGTGGCGGCGCGCAGGTGGAGGTCTCCGGCCATACCGATGCGACAGGCGGCGATGCGGCCAACCAGCGGCTTTCCGAAGCGCGGGCCCAGGCGGTTGTCGACTATCTGGTCTCCGCCGGCATTCCCGCTGATCGCCTTGCTGCCGAGGGTTACGGCGAAACCGATCCGGTTGCCTCCAATGACACCGAGGAAGGCCGGGCCAGAAACCGCCGCATCGAATTCAACGTGATCCGGAACTGAGGAGGCAAGCCATGTGGTATCTCATCGTCGAACTCTGGCCCTTCCTTCTGGCAGCATTGATCGTCGGTCTCGTCACCGGCTGGTGGACGTCGCGTCCGCTGGATGAAGCCGAGAATTGATGTAAAGGTCGAGAAAAATGTTTCATCTCATTCTTCATACGGCTCTTTTGATCCTTGCTGCCTTTGTGATTGGCTGCATTCTGGGGTGTTTGTTGCGGCGGATTCTCACCGCCGGGCAGAAAAGCCATGAAACGTCCGTCACGTCCGAAGCCCGCCCGACACCTGCGCCGGCCGTTGACGTTCCTGCTCCTGCTGCCGCGGAAGATGTGGCCCCGGTGGAAGGCCCGGCGGAGATGCCGGCCTCTGCTGTGGCGACCGATGCGGATGAAGCGGCCGCCCGCCTTGCTGTTCTGCCGGCGGATGCCAGCAACGAGGAAAAGGCCGATGCCATGGGCGAAAGGCCGCAGGGCCTTGCCGCAGCGCGCGGCGGTGCCAAGGACGATCTGAAGCGCATCCGCGGGATCGGCCGCGTCAATGAGGGCAAGCTCAACGACCTTGGCATCTTCCACTTCGACCAGATCGCCGGATGGAGCGCATCGCACGCAGCCTGGGTGAACACCTTCCTGGCCTTTCCCGGCCGTATCGAACGGGAAGACTGGATCGCACAGGCGAAAATTCTGGCCGAAGGCGGCGAGACGGAGTTTGCCAGGCGCGTTGACAAGGGAGAGGTTGCAACCTCCCGCAACGATTCCAGCGAAAGCTGATCGGGTCAGTTCAACGGCGACAGAAACGCGGCCATACGGTCCAGCACGGCACCGCCGAGGACGGGAGCATGGCCCTGGCCTTCGACCGTATATGTCGCTGCCCCGACGGTTTCGGCAAAGGCGAGGCTTTCTTGCGACAGAATGTCGGAATGCTCGCCGCGCAGCACCAGCATCGGCCGCTTGGCGAGCGCCTTGAACGGTCCATAAAGCGGGATCGCCGGGATCTTGCTGCTGAGTGCCGACAGCCCGGACAGAACGGCCGGATCGCAATCGCTGACCGGCTTTCCGTTTTCAAAGGCAAAGGTCGCTTTGGCATAGGCTAGCCAGTCGTCTTCATCGAAGGCAGGGAACTGGTGGGCGAGCCCGGCTTTCACCAGCCGCACAGCATCGGCAAAATCCTCCGGCGGGCGACGTGTGCCGATGCTTGAGCGCAGCCGCAACAACCCGCGCATATCGATGGCAGGCCCGATGTCGTTGAGAACCGATCCGGCAATCGCCCCCGGCCTTTGAACCGCAATGACCATGGCGACGATGCCGCCGCGCGAGGTGCCGACCAGAATGCACGGGCCGAGCCCGAGTGCGGTCTGGACGGCCAGCACGTCATCGGCCTCGCGGGCAGGGGTGTAGCTCTCCGGGGCCGTGCGGTCGGATGCGCCGCGTCCGCGGAAGTCGATGGCAACCACGCGCCGGCCAAGGGCTTCGGCCTGTCCTGCGAGCGTTTCGAAATCGCGCGCCGTGCGCGTCAATCCCGGCAGGCACAGAAGCGGCACGCGGCGGGTCTCCACCGGGCCGGTGTCGTGCGCGGCGATGATGTTGCCGTCAACGCTGCAAACCGGGTGAAGGGTTGTGAAGGTCAAAGCTTTTCCCTTGCCGTCAGCTCGATCCGAGCAGGGTGCGGTAGACGGTGACGTTCTCCAGAACGCGCTGCACATAGTTGCGCGTTTCGGTGAAGGGAATCCACTCGATCCAGTCGACCATGTCGACGCCCGGCTGGCGCGGATCGCCAAACCGTTC
>JAGRKQ010000163.1:0-3554 GCA_020442235.1 Hyphomicrobiaceae bacterium
GCTTGGCCAGAACCGTGTCGGCGAGGAAGACGCCATCCGGGGACAGCGTGCCTTCGGTGACGACGCCCTGCCCTTCGCGGAAGAGGTCCGGCAGCAGGCCGGTATAGGTGACGGTCACGGCGGCATTGGTGTCGGTGACGCGGAAGACCACCGTCTCGCCGCCTTCGCGCGAAAGCGAGCCATCCTCGACCAGCCCGCCGAGGCGGATGCGCTGACCGGGTTCGATCACGGTCGTCGTCAGATCCGTGGGTGTTGCGAAGAAGGCGATGGAATCGCTCAGGGCGAAGAGCACAAGGCCAACGGCCAGCGCCAGCACGGAGCCGAAGACGGCGATGAAGGTCAGTCGGCGCTGCTTTCTGGTCATCGGTGGGTCCCGCTTTCAATCACGCTGTTGTTGGGTATGGCCGTTCAATTGGCAAGGCCGGCGCGTTCGGCAAGAAGCGCAAGACGCTCAAGGGCCGCTTGATTGCCCGAAAGACCGCTGCGGGCCCGCTCCAGTGCGGTGCGTGCATCCTCCGGACGGCCCAGAACGACATAGGCATTGATCAGCCGCTCCCAGCCTTCGATGTCATCGGGCGCGGCTTCCAGTCTTGCGGCAAGGCGCGCCACCATTCCCTCGACCATCGCCGCGCGCTCATCCTCGCTCATGCCGGCAGCGGCGGCGACATCGGAGGCGGTCGGCCCGGGCGCTGCGCCGTCCGTGGGCGCCGTAGCGGCGGCGACAGCCTCGTCGCGCACCGGGGCATCGGTCGGAATGCGGGTCCTGAGGCTGGCGATCTGGCGGTCCACCTCCTGCATCCAGGGCGCCTCGGGCGGCGAGCGGCGCGCAATCTCCTGCCAGGCTTCCAGCGCCTCGAAATAACGCGCTTCCTGCGTCAGCGCCGAGGCCAGATAAAAGCGGGACTTGATGTGTCCGGGATCGAGGCTGATGGCCGCCTCGAAGGCTTCGCGCGCCTCGCGCGAGATCACGCCTTCGCCGCGCATCACCAGCACCTCGCCGAGCGCGGCGTAGCGGTCCGGTGTCGCGCCATTGAGGCGGATGGTCGCCCGGTAAGCGGTCACGGCATCGTCGATGCGGCCCATGCGGACATAGATCGGCGCCAGGATTTCCCAGCCGCGTCCGTCCTCGGGATTGTCGGCAAGATGGCGCTCCACCCGCGCCACCATGGCCGGCATGTCCGACCCGTCGACGGGGGCGGTGAGCCGGGCGGCCAGCGGGCGGTCCTGCATGCCGGCAGCGCCATAAAGCGCATAGAGGCCGAAAGCCATCAGCGGGATCAGCACGAGAGCGATGGATGCGGAAAGGCGGCGGGCCAGCGGGCGCCGTTCGCTCAGCGGCGCGCTGGCGCTGCCAGCCTTCAACAGGCGGCGGGCGGCTTCGATGCGGGCGGCTTCGGCTTCGCCGGCACTCAGGAGACCGCGCTCGACATCGCGCTCCAGTTCATCGAGCTGGGCGCGGTAGACGCCGGCATCGCTGACGCCTTCGCCGGGATCGCGTGAACGCGACAGCGGCCAGAGAACCGCCATCACCGCAATCGCGGTCATCACCAGAGCCAGAATCCAGAAAACCGTCACCGTTCACCTCGCGCCATGCCCCGGACAATCGCTGTCCGGTTTGCGGGCGCAAACTATTCACAGGCAAATGGAGACACAATGCGGCAAATGCGCGAATGCGCAACTGGCGGCCGGCTGAGCCGAAAATCAGGAGGCGCGGCGCGAAGAGCCCTGGGCGGCACCGAGCGCGGCATCGCGCTTGCGCTGCATCAGCTTGCCATATTCGCGCCCGAGCACGATGGCGCCAAGATCGATGGCCAGCTCGGCACGGGCAAGACGCGCATCGCGATTGGTCGGGCCGATCTTTTCCAGATCGTCCATGGCACGCTGGCCGAGGGTCTCGATCAGTTGCTCGACCTGCTTGTGCGTGTCGGTGACGAGGCTGTTGATCGCCAGCGATTCGGCGGCATGACGCGCCGCCATCAGGAGACGCGCGCCGACATTGGCTTCGGTCACGGCAAAGCTGTCGGGGACGATTTCAACGCCATCCTTGGCCACAGCCTTCAGCGCGCGGCGCAGGATGCCCGGGATCGGCTCGATCTCATGAGCAAGACGATCGGACATGCGGGTGCGCAGCTGCGCCAGACGGCGGAACCAGTTGTCCTGGGTCTCGTTGTCGAGCGCGCTGGTCATGGCGCGCACATGCTCGTGGAAGCGTCGCAGGGCGTTGACGGCGGTGTCGCTGTTGCGGTCGCGCTCCAGCGCGTTGGTCACGACTTCGATCTCGCGGGTGATCTCGCCCAGCAAGGCCGATACCGCCGGTGCGTGACGGGTCTTGCGCAGATGCGAGGGGCGGTCCGTGTGCGCTTCTTCCACCGCATAGCGGACCAGATCGCCGGGCGCGCCAAGACGTGGAATGAGATAGCCATAGGCCAGAATCTGCACCTCGAGCGGCGTTCCCTCGAAGGCACCGAAGGCCAGGTTGATCGACTGGAAGCCATCACGGCCCGGCGGAACCTTGGCCGGCAGGCGGCGGCGGAATTCGGCAAAGACATCTTCATGTTCGAAGATGTCGAGCATGTCGTGCAGGTCCTCGACCACACGCGGCGTGCCGAGCTGACCGGCGAGGCGGTGCAGACCGCCATAGCGGGCTTCGGTTTCCTCGATCGCCTCGCGGGCTGCGGGCAGGAAGGTCTTGCGCAGCTTGCGCCCGCAGGAACACAGGGCCTTTTCGTCGTCGATGGCGGCGGTGGCGCGCGCGTCGGCCAGCGTATCGTCGAAGCGGCCCTGGGCAAGATCGCGGGTCAGCCAGGTCCAGATCGGCCGCAGGGAACGGCGCTCGATACGGCCGCGTTCCTTGTCGGGCATGTGCTCGTCGATGATGATCGGCGTCAGGGGCTCGAAGAAGGCGCGCTCGGCCGTGCGCACGCGCGGAAAGACGTCGCCGGTGTTGCGCATCACGCCACGCATGGCCGACAGGATAAGATCGTGCACCTGGGACATCTCGCCCCGGGCCTTGGACTGCTCGATGGACCGGACGATCAGAGCACGCGCATCACCGCTCAGCCCCTGAAGGTAGGAGCGCAGTTTCGTGGTCAACTCATCGGTGGCCATTCTTGTCCCCGCCAAAGCACTTGGCGAAAGACTATGCCCGCTTGGTTAACATGAGGTTGGTCCCGGCGGGCCCTTTCACCGGGCCCGCCCAAACGCCTTGGCGATCAGCCGACGTCGCGCCAGGTGCCGTCCGGCTGGCGGCAGGCCGTGCCGCGCAGGACCTCCGGCCGACCATCGATGTAGATGGTGTGGGTGTATTCGCGGCAGGTCGACTGGTTGACCGAATAGACCGGGCCGGGAACGACCTGACCGTATTTGCCGGACTGCGGGTTCTGCCACGCGACCGGCACGCCGGGACGGCCCTGTTCAAGCGCGGAATACTGGGCGGCATAGGCGCGCTGGCGATCCTGCTCGTCGAGGGCGCGGCCGATTTCGGACCCGACCAGTGCGCCGATGGCTGCGCCCGCGACCGTGGCGAGGACACGCCCCTGCCCCTGGCCGACCTG
>JAGRKQ010000163.1:3671-5473 GCA_020442235.1 Hyphomicrobiaceae bacterium
AACTCTCCAGGGTCAGGCAGCCGGCACGTTCGGCTGCGATCATGGTGAAACTCGGGCAAGACCTGTGCGAGCGGCCTGCGGCAGAAGAATCGTCGCTTCCAGACCACCTTCGGCCGCATCATCAAGAACGACGCAGCCGCCGTAAAGTTCCGCCAGTTCGCTGACGATCGAAAGTCCGAGCCCGGAACCGGGGGTCTTTTCATCCAGCCGCTGGCCGCGCTTGAGAATGATGGCCCTGTCCTTTTCGGCAACGCCGGGGCCGTCATCGGCAACGCTGACGGCCACCCAGCCCGGCTCGCTGTGAGGCCGGGCCCGCAGCACGACCCGGCTGCGGGCATAGCGGGCGGCGTTCTCCAGAAGATTACCCAGAATTTCTTCAAGATCGTGACGCTCGACGCGCAGCGCGATCCCGTCCTGCGCTTCCAGAAGAAAGCGGAGGTCGCTGTCACGGTTGAGCCTGGAAAAGACACGCAGCAACGGCTCGGCGGTCTGGCTGAAGCCGGTCGCCGTGCCCGGCTTTGCCGCATCGGCCGCACGGCGGGCGCGGTCGAGATAAAGACCGATCTGGGTCTTCATCGCCTCGGCCTGTTCGCCGACGACGGCGGCTTTCGGGCCGCTGCGCGCCGCGGCCTCATTGGCGATCACGGCAAGCGGGGTCTTCAGGGCATGGGCGAGATTGCCGACATGGCGGCGGGCGCGCTCCAGAATCGCGGCATTGGATTCCAGCAGCTGGTTGAGATCGGAAACCAGCGGCGCCACCTCGCGCGGATAGACGCCCTCCATACGCTCGGCAGCGCCTTCGCGCAGTTCGGCCAGTGCGGCACGCATCGCCGCGAGCGGCCTCAGGCCCAGCCGGATCTGAAGGAAGCCCAGCGCCATCAGCACCAGCCACAGCACGGTCAGCGTCATGACCACGGCGCGGCGGAAATCCGCCACGACACGGTCCACCACTTCCAGATTGCCGGTGACGGTGAAGGTGTAGGCACGGTCCTCGAAAATGAAGCCGCGTTGCAAAACGCGCAGGCGCGTCGATCCGGTGGTGATCGTGCCCACGGCCGCGCCCTCGGCGTTCGGCCTCAGCGCCTCTTGCGCAATCTCGAGCGGATCGATGAGGGAGGAGGAGACGTAAAGGCTTTCGCCATCGTCGGCGCGCACGAGCCAGTACCAGCCCGAGGCCGGCGCGGCATAACGCGGGTCGGCGACGACCGCCGCGCCTTCTTCCAGACGCCCGTCGCCAAGTGCGCCGACGAGAAGGCCAAGCGTCACATCGAGCTGGGTGTCGAAGCTTTCCTCCGCCCCCATGCGCTGCAACACGGCCATGAAGGTGCCGGCCACGATCAGCGCGGCAAGGCTCGCGGCCGCGCCGAACAGCGTCAGGCGAAGGGCGAGCGACCTAGCCGGCCGGTTCGTCGACACTGTAGCCAAGGCCCCTGACGGTCTGGATGATCTCGACGCCGAGCTTCTTTCTCAGCCGGCCGATGAACACCTCGATGGTGTTGGAATCCTTGTCGAAGTCCTGATCGTAGATGTGCTCGATCAGTTCGGTGCGCGAGACCACCTTGCCCTTGTGCATCATCAGATAGGCAAGGGTGCGGTATTCGTGGCCGGTGAGCTTCACCGCCCGCCCGTCGACGGTCACGCGGCTCGCCTTGGTGTCGAGGCGGACCGGCCCGATCGCCACCTCGTTGGAGGCATGGCCGGCCGAACGGCGCAGAAGCGCCCGCAGGCGCGCCAGCACCTCCTCCATCTGGAACGGCTTGGCGACATAGTCGTCGGCACCGGCATCAATGCCCTGCACCTTG
>JAGRKQ010000163.1:5488-15715 GCA_020442235.1 Hyphomicrobiaceae bacterium
GGTCAGGATCAGCACCGGCATGGCGCGCCCAACGCGCCGCCAGGCTTCCAGAACCGAAAGCCCGTCCATGACCGGCAGGCCGATGTCGAGCACCACGGCGTCATAGGGTTCGGTATCGCCGAGAAAATGCCCGTCCTCGCCGTCATGGGCGGCATCGACGGCATAGCCGGCCTCGGTCAGGGCCTCGCAGAGCTGGCGGTTGAGATCGGGATCGTCCTCGACGACGAGAAGGCGCATGTCTTGTGTCTCCTAGCCGCCCGACAGGATGCGCCCGGAGCGGCCATCGACGACGAAACGCGCGGCGCGGCTGCCAGAGACCGCCACGACCTCGTAGACATAACCGCTGCCGCCCTGACAGACGCGCACGCTTTGGATCTGGGTATAGCCTCTGGAGGCCAGCGCGGACTGAACCGATGAAAACGAGACGAGCTGACCCGACTGGATCGCCTGAAGCCGCTGCTGGTCGGAAAGACAGGCAGCCTCGGCCGTTCCCGAAACCACAAAGGTTCCGGCAAGGACACAAAGGCTCAAAAGGGCTGCACGGGCAGCGTCAAACATCGTCACCATTCCTTCCCCAAAGGTTCGGGGCAAGCAATAGCCGCGTCAAGCTGAACCGGTGCTGAACGTTGCACAAACGGAAAGACTGCGTTCCAGAAAGAGCCCGGACCGCGCGCCGCTGCCGATCTGGCGGATGCGCAGATCAAGCGCCAAGACCGGCGCGCCGAAGTCCGCCGTCTGGGCCGCAAGGGTATAATCGTAAAGCGGCGCATCGGTGTCGGCCGTCCTCACGACCGCACCTGCATCGAGAATTTCGATCCTGTAGGCCTCGCGCTCTTCACCGAGAAGGGGTTCCTCGCCGGAAAAGACGGGCGCGGGAAACCGGCTCTGGCGGATGAAGGAGAGCCTCAGCGTGCCATCTGCGCCGCGCTTGAGCCGCGCATGCACCGGCGCAAGCGGGGTCACGGCGCGTGCGCCGAAGGTGACGCTGCGGGCGGCAACGCTCGATCCGTCGAGCGCCGCGCCCGGCCAAAGCGCTCTCAGATTGCGCACCGTTCCAGGAAAGACGCCAGAGGGCGAGAGGCCGGCAACGCGCCCGTCCAGAAGGACGACATCCGCGCCCGATGCGTGCCCCAGTTTCATGAGATCGGCGGTGCCGAGTTGGCCACGCAAAAGACCGGAAAGCCGGTAGAGATCCGGGCCGACCAGCGCGGCGGTCTGGAACTGGATGACCTCAAAGCCCCCCTCCTCCGTGCCGATGGCAAGCGCATTGGCGCCCGACAGCAGGGCCTCGAAACCGACGCTTTCCAGTTCGCCGCCCAGAAGCGTCACGTCGACCGTCGCGCCGGTTTCGAGAAGATCGCCCGTCCCGGCGGCAAGATCATCGACCAGGGTGCCGCGCAGCGCCGGCTCGAACAGCGCTTCCAGCGGGGTGAAATCTTCCGTGCCGGTCGACTGATACAGCGTCAGCGGTGCGCGGAAGGGATCGGCATAGGCGGCGATGCGCAACAGGATGTCGCTGTCGTCACCGGGAAGACGCGGCAGGTCGAGCGCCAGAAGATCGGCCGGGCCGACGACATCGGCTCCGGAAAGGCCAGCGGCCAGCGGCGCATCCACACCGGCGAGCTCCAGAAGCCTTCGGTCGATGCGCCGGGCTCCGATGCGGCGCGCTTCGCCATCCTCGATGCGCAGAATCTCGTGCGCATCGCCGTCCAGAAGCAACAGATCGCCCGGCTCGAAGGCTCTGGCGCTCGGCGGCAGGGCAAGCCGCACAGTTTCCCGCCCGGCCCAGCCATCATGCAACAGCCGGTCGGCGGCGGATCGTGCTCCTGAGGCATCGAGGATCGCCGGCACATCGAGATGACGCGTCGTGCCATCGCCCTCGCCGAGACGGCGCGAGCGGGCGATGGCCGGACGGTGTTCGCGCAACGGGTCCCGGTGACCGATGGTGACTTCCGAATGGAGGGCCGCCGTTTCCGTGCGCGTCCTTTCAATCAGGGTCTCGGACGTGCCGGGCACGAGCGCATCGGTATCAACCGGGGCTGCAAGGCCACGCCCGCGCGCATGAAAAACCAGCGCCCCGGCGCTCTCGCGCACCGAAAAGCCGGCAAGGGCCGCCAGCGGCTCCAGTGCGGCGCGGGCGCTCATCGGCCGGTCGACGACATAGCCGTCCACCACGCCATCAAGCCCCTCGCAGAGGATCTCGCCAACACCCTGATCGGCGCAGATCGCGCCGACCAGCCGGTCGAGGGGCACCTGCCCCAGACGGCCGTTGAGCCAGTGACCCGCCGTCCAGTTGGCACCATCGGCCCAGACGTCTCCGGCGAGCGGAAACCAGGGGAAGGGCCGCGCGTCCCAGGCCCAGAGAAACAGCCGCTCGCCATCCAGCATCTGCGTCAGGCCGATCACCGGATTGGAGGGGCCTTCCCCGGACCAGTGCGACAAATGCGCTTCCAGCGCGCGGCGTTGCAGCGCGTCGTCCCGCCCGCCGCGCGAAAAGGGCGGCAGGGCATCCTCGGAGGATTTGGGATCGGGAAAGAGGTTCGGGGCGTTGGTCGCCAGATCGACGGCGGCGATGCCGATCTCGGTGAAGACGACCGGCTTCATGCCCGGCTGCCAGCCGGTCGGCGAACCGGTCTCCACTCCGCCGATCCGGTCGACATGCGCGTTCGACCACCAGCCGGAGAGATCCTTGGAGGCAAAGACGAAATCCTTGCCATAGGCGCTGTCGGCAATCGGCGTGCGCAGGCGCGCGACGCGGTCCGCCTCGCTGGCGTAATACCAGTCGGCGTTCTCGCCGCCGGCAATGCCGGCAAGCAGCGTGGCGCGCTCATGCAGCCCTGCGCCTTCGGCCGCATCGGGATTTTCCTCCCCGCCGCGCCAGTCGCTCATCGGCTGATACCAGTTGATGCCGACGGCGGAGACGGCCGGATCGCTCCACAAGGCGTCGAGGTGGAAGGTGACGTCGCCGGAACCGTCATCGGGGCGATGATTGGCGTATTCGCTCCAGTCGGCGCCATAGGTGATCGTGGCGTCCGGCCCCAGAAGCACGCGCACCTCGCCGGCCAGCACCTTCAGGGCGTCGACGAAGGGATGGCGGCGGCTGCCGTCATTGAGGCGGGTCAGGCCGCGCATTTCCGAGCCGAGAAGAAAGCCGTCGACGCCGCCGGCGGCCAGCGCCAGCTTCGCGTGATGCAGGATGAAGCGGCGAAAGCTCCATTCCGCCGGCCCCTGATAGGAAACCGCCCCGGAAGCGACGGTAAAGTCGCCCGGCATCGCCGTGCCGATGAAGGTTGAAAGCGCCGCGTCGATTGCGGCCGTCGCATCCGGCGTTCCTGCCTCGCCCGGTGCCGGATCGGACGTGAACCGCCCGCGCCAGGGATAGGCCGGCTGGATCGATGCTCCCGCCCACGGGTCGGCAAGGGCATTGCCGGGCGGCACATCCATCATGATGAAGGGGTGCAGCCAGACCTTGATGCCGCGTGCCTTCAGCTCCGCGATGAGCGCGAGAAGGCTGGAATCGGATGGCGTGCCGCCGAAGGCCGGCCGGCCTTCGAGGGTTGAGACCGTGACCGCGGATGCGCGCATCAGGCCGCCGACGCTCCAGGTCGCGCCGCTGGTCGTCTTCGCGGCCACTTCGACGCGCGGTTCGATGCGGCAGTGATCGGCGCGCAGGTCGCTGCCGAACCAGGTGGAAACGATGGAGACCGCCTTGAGGTTCGGACACAGCATCTGAAGCTCATCGAGCGCGACCAGAACATCGGCGCGGCCGAGCCCGGTGACGGCGTTTTCCGCGCGTGTCCGTCCCGCCCCTTCGATGCGGCGCACGATGTTCGTGTGATAGGCGAATTCGCCGGCGCCGGGGATCAGGGTCACCGCCTCCAGCTTCTCTTCCAGCTCGCCGAGCGGGCGCAGGATCTCGAAGGTGAGCTGCGGCAGGCGGTTGCCGTAATCGGCCAGCGGCAGGCGCTCGAAAACGACATAACAGAGCCCGCGATAGGCGGGTGCGGTGCCTTCATGGCCGGCGATCAGCGGATCGGCATCCTGTGTCTCGCTGCCGTGATAGAGCCGCATCTCGACGGCGTCCTGATCGATGAGAACACCATCGGCATAGACCCGCGACAGGCCGGCCACCGGCCCCTCGCAAAGCCCCACGGCGAAGCTTGCATAGTAGGAATAGGTCGTCGTGGTGACGCGCGGCCCGCCCTTGCCGCCCTGCTTCTTCGTCGTTGCCACCTCCTCGAAGGGTGCGGCCCAGATCACCTGTCCGGCAATGCGCGCACGGCCATAGACGCGCGGGATCGGCGCACCTTCGCTGGACGCCTGAACGTCGAGCGTATCGAGGCGCGGCCCTTCGATGTGGCGTTTGGTGCCGAACAGCTGCTGGTCGATGATGTTGCCGGCAATCGCGCCGGCCGCACGCCCGAGGCTCGCCCCGAGGCCGGCGCCAAGCACGCCGCCAAACAGGCTGCCGCCGAGGGAAGCGCCAAGCGCGCCGAGAAGCAGGGTGGCCATGGTTCAAGCCTCAGGAAGGATGGCGGGGAACGGAACGGGCGGGAAAGGAAAAGACGCCGGCGATGCGCTTTTTCCAGGGGCCGAGCGGCACGGCGACGACCCCGACGGGATCGGCGGCGTGGATGATGACGGAAGGGCCGCACAGGATGACGAGATGGCTGGCCGGCAGGCCGCGCCGCCAGCGCAGGAGCAGGATATCGCCTGGTTCCGCCGCACCGGATCGCGGCAGGAGATGCCGCCGCGCCAGATCCATCAGCCGCTCTTCACCAAGGGTTTCGGCCCAGTCGCGCGCATAGGCGCGAAAGCCTTCCGGCTCGGGGCCAACGATATCGCGCCAGACAGCGCGCACCAGGCCGAGGCAGTCCGCGCCGGCGCCCGGACAGCTTGCCTGATGGCGGTAGGGCGTTGCGAGAAAGCTCCGGGCGACGGCGATCACGCGGGCCGGGTCGGCGCGGTCCATCATCGCCCGTTCACCGGTTCTGCCCCGGCGCCTGATAGCCGAGCGCCACATCGTTGCCGGGCATGTGCGGAAAGCCGCGAAAATTCTGCGCGTTGACGAAGCGGTCGCGGCAGGTGGCAAAGCGCTTGTCGCAGCCGGCGGTAACGATCACCGCATCGCCCTCGACCAGCCCTTGCGGCAAGGCACGCCAGAGATCGAGCCAGGCACCACCGATCACGGGCACCTGTCTGCGGATCGGCGCGGAAAAGCCGGATCGTGCGCCGGAGGTGACGGTCAGGAGGCCTTCATTGAAAAGCCCGCGCGCATGCAGGCCGGGACCGACGACAAGGCCGTGATCGCCGGTCTTTTCCACCACCGTCCCCTCGATCCGGTGGCTGGCGAGCGACAGGTCGACGCCGCAGCGGGCATCGCCGAGATCGGCGTCGCAGCCCTGCGCGAAAAGGCGCCCCTTGCGCTTTTCAAGCGCTGCCAGTGGACCGCGCACTTCCGCGGTAAAGGCGCTGTCGGCGCGGCGCACCTCGCCAAGCGTTCCCGCTCCTTCCAGGAAGGCCTCTTCCGGTGCCTGCCAGTTGACGAGAAACAATTCGATCCGGGCATCGTCGAAAAGACCGGCGGCAAGATCCTCTTCGCTCAAGGTGTCATCGGAAAGGACGCCATCGACTTCGAGACCGCCGACGGCAAAGCCCGATGCGGCGGTCCATTCGGAAGCGGCCATGGCATCGATGGGATCGAAGGCCGTGCCATCCACCGTCAGAACCGCATCGTGATCGGTGAAGGCGAACACCGCACCGTCCCGCCGCGTGAGGCGCACGCAGCGGCAGAGCGTCGTCACCCCTGTCTTGAGGTGGGCATCGAGGCTTTCGGGAAGGACGCGCATCACAGCACCTCCAGAAGTGGGATCGACGGCAGGGTTCCGGCGGAAAAGGCCGCCATGTCGAATTCCAGCGCATCGGTGTCGAAACGCACCGCAAGGTCGAACGCGAAGCCGGCCGTGACGGCCGCGCCCTCCTCCGGCGCTGTTGCCAGGGTGATGAGGCCGGTCAGGGCATCGAGCGAGACAGCAACGGGCACCCCGTCGACGGCCACGCTGACGGTTCCGGCGACCGGCTTGGTGACCGGACGGCGATAGGCGCTGGCGCCGCTGCCATAGGTTCTTGCCAGCGCGAACACCGTCGTCGCGCCGTCGCCGGTGCCGATCGGCTGGTCGGTTGGGGCAATCGGTGTTCCCGGCGGGGCGGAGGCGTGATCGACCGGATCGGCGAAGCGGAAGGCATGAAGACGCCCGCGCCGCTCCTCGAAAAAGGTCAGGACCGCGTGCAGATCGGTCAGCGTCTTCACCCCCGTTCCGGCCTCGATGCGCCGGCGCGAATGGGCCCAGCGGGTGTTGCGCTCCTCCCGACCGGAGGCAAGCGTCACGATCTCGGTGCGCCGGGTCGGCACGATGCGGGCGCCGCGCGCGATCGACAGGGGAAAGCGCACGTCGTGAAAGCTGGCGCTCATGGCCGGCCTCCTTGTGTTGGGACGGGTCGTTCTGGCAAAGGAGGCGCGGGTTGCGCCGAAGAATTGATTCCGATCATGGGCGCGAGGATGCGCGGGCGCGTAGCGTTTGCCGGTAACCAGTCAGGGAGAGCAGTCTATGAGCCATGTTCCGCACGAGCTTGCCGAGGAATTTCCGGACAAGCAGGACAAGCTCCATGCGTTGAAAACCACCAACTCCCATTTCGCCCGCCTGGCGGACAGCTACCACGAGATCAACCGGCGCATTCACCGCGCCGAGTCCGAAGTGGAGCCGATGGACGATCTCGCGCTTGAGGACATCAAGAAGGAACGCCTCAAGCTGAAGGACGAGATCGCCGGCATGCTGGCCGAGTAAGGTTCAAAGCCCGCGCTGGCCGCGCAGCACCGCGCGCGCCAGCGTCGAGGTCACCTGCGCCTCCGCCTGCCGAAAGCTGGCAACGTCCGGCGTGGCGATGCTCACATTGACGGTGGGCGAAACGCTCTGCACCACCCCGCCGGCCAGCGATGAGGCAAGCCCGCCGACAAGGCCCACCGCCTGTTCGGCAATGCCGCCGGTGATGCCCCCGACCGCCTGCTGGATCGGCGCCAGCGCCTGCGACAGGGCCTGATTGGACAGGCTGAGGGCAATCCGCTTCAGGCTGCGGTCGAGATCGTCGCCGCGGATCGCGGCATTGGCGAGCGCGCGGGTCAGCGCCGTGCCGAAACGTTCGGCCGCAGGGATCAGCGTATCGAGCTCACCGGAGAGCCCTTCCAGAAAATTCTGCGGTTCATCGGCCATCCTGCCGGACCTCCCGTGTCTTGGCTTCTGTCATCGTCCTGGCTTCTGTCATCGCGGCATCGGGATACCGCGTCATCAGGGCTTCCATGACCTCTTTCAGGCCTGGGCCCGTGTCGGCATAAAGCGCCTTCCATTCCCGCAAGGAGAGCTGCCAGGCCTCTTGCGGCGTCAGGCCGCGCCCCACCGCATGACGCACCAGATCAGCCGGCGTCAGCGCGCGCATTCTTCCTCCTCGCGCAAGCGAACGGTGAACGCCTCGGCCAGCAGGCGCGCGGCGCACTCGCCCGCTCCGGCGAGGCCGGTGGCGGCAACAAGCGCTTCCACATCGCGTTCCCGGCAATCCCGCCCCGCGCCTTTCAGCCCCAGCGCCAGGATGGCGATGAGATCGTGCGCTTCGAGCGGCCGGGTGGCCAGCTTCTCGGCAAGATCGGCAAGGCCCTCGGCGTGGAAATGATCTTCCAGCCGCGCCAGTCCATCGAGCGTCAGGCGCAGCGGCCCGCTGCCCTTCACTCCGACCTCTCCGCGGTGCCTGTTCAGCACGGCTCAGGCCTCGGTGAAGGTCAGTTCGCCGGCCGATTCCAGCGTGATCTCGAAGGCGAGCACATCATCATGACGACCGGAATAAGCCAGCTCGACGATCTGGAACGCGCCTTCCAGCGTGCCGAAATCGGGGACGATCACCTGCATGACCGGGGCCGTTCCGGCAAAGAAGGCCTGCCGCAGCAGCGCATCGGACGCGGCATCGCGAAAAAGCCCCGAGCCGGACAGGCGCGCGCGCCTTTCGCTGGCCGCGCTCAGAAGCGCGCGCCACTGGCCGGGGCTGTCGGCGTCGGTCGCATCGACCAGACTGGCGCCAAAGGCCAGGCTGCGGGCCCGTAGCCCGGCGATCGTCTGAAACCCCGCCCCGTCGGCGACCTTGAGAAGCAGGTCGCGTCCTTTCTGCATGGCCATGTCGGTCCTCGTCAGATCGTGTCGGAATGAAGAAGCACCCGCAGCGTCAGGCGGCGGATTCGGTGGCGGCGCTCGCGCGGTTCGCGCGTCTCGCTGAGGCGCAGCGTCTGAAGCACGACGTGAAAGCCGGCCGGCTGAAGATCCCCGGCCAGCAAGTCCGAAAGGGCTTCTGCGATGGCATCGAGGCTGGCGGCGCTTTCGGAAGCGTCCAAGGCATCGAGCGCCAGCGTTGCCTCATGGCCTTCGCCATCGCCCGTCGACCAGTCTGCGGCCTTTGCTTCGGTCAGCCGGATCAGCGGCAGTGCCGCTCCGCGGGCCGGCCTGTCGACAAGACCGGCCGTTCCGAGCAGACCGGCAAGCGTCGCATCTCCGGCGATCGCGCTGTGAAGCGCCCGTTTCAGTGCTGCAACGGGATCGGCCATCATTCGATCTCCTCGACCAGAAGCAGCGCCGTCGCTTCGGGCGCAATCGCCTCGCGCACGGCAAGAAGGCGAAAACTGCGCGCACCCGCAACGAGTTTCGACCCAAGCGCGGGAACCGCCCCGGCGCGCACCCGGATCGCGGCATCGGCCAGCGCACCGTCCCGGCCGAGCGGTCCGCGCGCTTGCGGATCGAGGCTTTCGATCCGTCCCCACAGGAAACCGTTCTCGGTATGGGCAACCAGGACACCGCCCGCGTCGTCTGCGGTCTCGGTGCGCGCAAACAGCGCTATGCGCTGGCGCAGGGTGCCGGACGGGCCGTCCCGGCGGGTCACAGAAGCACCGCCCGGTAAGGCTCGACGAGCGCGACCACACGGTCGGGCTCGCGCATCATCGCCGTGTCGAGACCGGTTCCGCGGTGGTCATACCAGTCGGCGACAAGATCGAGGATCGCCTGGCGCAGCGGCGAAGGCACATCCAGCGAGGTGGCGCCGAAGCCGACGGTGACGTCGATCTCGATGCCGTTCATCTCGCGCAGCACCGCAGGCCTTCTGCGAAACGCGATGCGCGGCGGAATGCCGGCGGCATCGACGAGGTAATCGGCGGCATCGAGCTCGGTGCCGTTCCCCTCCTTGTCATAGACGGTGACGGCATCGACCGAGAGCACCGGGCCGACGGGAAGACGGATGCGGCCGATTTCGGGCAGGGCGTCGACATAGACGCGCCAGCCCTGGGCAATCAGCTTGCGCCCGCACAAGGCTTCCACATGGGTGCGCGCGGCGGCGATCAGCGCCTGGACAAGCGCGTCCTCGCTCACGTGGTCGACGCGCAGGAAGGCCTTGGCTTCTTCGAGCGACACCGGCTCCACCGCCGGCGCGGATGTCTGGATGGCGGTCATGGGTCACCCGTGTTGAAGCGTGAAAAAGCCATCGGCCCCGCGTTGAAGGCGGGGCCGATGACAGGCGGGCGCGGGAGGGGCGCCTTCGGGGAGTGCCGGGATCAGGCGGCGAACTTCATCAGCTTGATCGCATCGAAGTCCTGAACGCCGCCGCCGACCCGCTTGGTGGTGTAGAAGAGGACGTAGGGCTTGGCCGAATAGGGGTCGCGCAGCACCGAGAGTCCGCGCCGGTCGACGACGAGATAGCCGCGGCGGAAATCGCCGAAGGCAATCGACAGGCTGTTCGAGGCGATGTCCGGCATGTCCTCGGCCTCGACGACCGGAAAGCCGAGCAGGCTCGAGGGCTGGCCGCCGACCGCCGGCGGGGTCCACAGGTAATTGCCGTCGGCATCCTTGATCTTGCGCACGGCGGAAAGGGTGCGCCGGTTCATCACGAAAGTGCCGTTCTGGCGATAGCCGGCCTTCAGCGCATGCACGAGTTCGATCAGCGCGTCGACCGGATCGGAAGCGGCGAAATCGCCATCCGCGCCGGAGGCCACGAAACCGAGCTTGCCCCATTCCCAGGACGCTTCGGCAATGGTCGTCTCGGCGAGGAAGCCCTTGGGCTTGTTGGTGCCGTTGCCGGTGACGAAGGCGGTGCCTTCCTGTGCGGCGAAGGCGGTCTCGACCTCTTCGGCGATCCACTGGTCGA
>JAGRKQ010000163.1:15819-16104 GCA_020442235.1 Hyphomicrobiaceae bacterium
TCGGGCCGTGCCGCGGTTTCGGCCACCCAGCCGGCCGCCGGGCCGGTGGTGGTGAAGGGCTTGCGGTAAACGGTGCCCGAAACCTGGCGCACGCTGGCGATCTGGCGGATCGGCGACAGTGCGGCCAGGCGGCGGCCTACCTCGGCTTCGGTCGAGGCCGGCGCCAGATAGCCGCCGTCCGGGCCGGAGCCGATGGACATCGACTTCGCGGCCAGCCCGGCAAGCGCACCATCGCGGCCCTGGCGCACATAGGCATCGAAAGCCTGCTTGTGCTCGTCGGCGGGG
>JAGRKQ010000163.1:16148-22332 GCA_020442235.1 Hyphomicrobiaceae bacterium
CCCTTCGCTTCGTCCAGCGCCTTTTCGACGCGGGCAAGCTTTTCTTCCAGAAGCACGTCGCCGCCGCGCAGTTCCAGCGCCGCGAGGCGCTCGTCATTGGTTGCCCGGTAAGCCTCGAAGGCCTCCATCACCGCTTCGCGGGCAGAGGCGCCGGCGCCGACGGCCTTGGTTTCGGTCGTTTCCGTTTCAAACGTCATGGATCAGTCCACCTCAGGTTCCAGGGTGAGAAAAACCGCCGTCGGTCGCGGACGGTTTATGCTGGGATGAAGAGCGGGCAATCCGCGCTCCCGGCAGCATGGGGAAGGTGACAAGCGAGATCTCCCAGAGATCAACGGCCACCAGAAAGCGTCCCCCGCCGGTGCGGCGGCGGGCGGTCAGGGTGCGAAAGCCGATGGACAGGCCATCGACGGCCCCGGCTGCGACGAGGGCCTCAAGGTCGCGGCTCCGCCGCGCGCCCGGCGTCAGTTCGCCGCGCACATAAAGGCCGATGGCGTCCTCGCGCATGTCGGTCCAGATGCCGACCGGATCGGCCGGGTCGTGACTCCACAGCATGCGAATGCCGCGCGGGCCGCGCCGGTCGAGACTTGCGGCAAAGGCCCCCTTGAGAACCACGTCGCCGGAAAAGTCCGGCCGGTCCCAGAGCGAGGCATAGCCCTCGATCACCGGCGCGCTCATTTGCACCGGCGCGCTCACTTGCGGCGCTCCTTGCGCAGCGTGTCCTTGCCGGATGCGTTCTGGCGGGAAGCGCAGCGCGCCGCTTCCCTGCGGCGCGGCGCCGGCGGCGTGCGTCCGGCCTTTCCCGCCTCTTCCATCAGCGTTTTCAGCTTGGCGGCGAAATCATCGAAGACGACGCGATGGTCCGCGCCCGTCCGGTTCTTCGGCAGGTCGGTCATGGTGATGGTCCTTGATGGGCTCAGCGGTCGGTGCGCTCGGCCAGCGAGCGGTTGAGACGGGCAATGGCGTCGACGAAATCCTCAAAGCGCCGCGTCAGCCGCGTCAGCTCGCGCACGGCCAGGACAGCCAGACCGCTTGACGCGCTCGCCCAGAGGAAAAGCGTCAGATGCGCCAGGTCGCCCTTTTCGGCGATGTGGCGGGCGATCTCGCTCACGATAGAGCCTCGGCGGCATAACCGACCGCCTCGCGCTTTTCATCGCGCGTCAGGAAGCTTGCCGCCTCCACCCGCCGCCACAGCGCCTCGCGCTCGGAAGAAAGCGCCTCGATGCGGTCGAGATCGGCTTCGAGACGAAGGCCCTCCTCGCCCGCCATAGGCCCCAGAAACTGCGACAGGCTTTCCGCGATCAGTCCGACGAGCGGCAGGACGGTCTGCCTCCAGAAGGCCCGGTTGGCCTCGGAATAATTGGCATAGGTCGCATCGCCCGGAATNNCAGCATCGGCGGCACGCCGAAGGCAAGCGCGATGTCGCGGGCGGCCTGGTTGCGGGCCTCGAGGAAATCCATCTCCTTCGGCGACAGGCTCATCGCCCGCCAGTCGAGGCCACCTTCCAGAAGCATCGGCCGGCCGGCGTTGCGTGCGCCCTGGAAGGCGCTTTCCAGTTCTTCCTTCAGCCGGGCAAACTGATCTTCCGTCAACCGGCCGGAGCCGGCCGAATAGACGAGCGCCCCGGAAGGACAGGCCGCATTCTTCAACAGTGCCCGGTTCCAGTCGCTGGCGGCGGTGTGCAGCTCCAGCGCGGCGCGGGCGGCCTCCACGGGAGCAAGACCGAGATGATCGTCGAAGGGATTGGCGAGGCGGATGTGGCAGACCGGCAGGCGGCCCGTTGCCGGGTCGGGCCCGATCCGGCGCCGGCCTTCGCCAAGGCCGTATTCATATCCGACCGGCCAGCCATCGGCGCCGGGCAGCGGTTTCACCCGGTCGGGCCGAAGCGCAAACAGCGCCTCGGGCACATGGCCGGTTGCCGAAGCATGGAGATAGGCATTGCCGGAGAGCATCAGATGTCCGGCAAGCGCTTCCATCAAAGCCCGGCCCGACTGGCCGGGATTGGGCCGGGCGAGCCGTTCCAGCAGCGGATGATCGGTGAGTTCGCTGCGACCGGAAAAAAGCCCGAGCGGCACGGCGGCCACCGAAGAGGCGATCATGCGCACAGACCGGTGCACCACCGGGTTGCTGCGAAACCCATCGCGCGGGCTGATGCTTGCCGCACCCTGCTGCCACCAGGGCGCAGCAAAGCCGAAAGCAAGCGGCATCTCGGCCTTGGCCTCGACCGGGTGGGCCGTTTCGGCAATAGCCTTCCTGCGGGCGAAGAAGCGCATCGCCACGTCCTTTCCGTTGTCAGCTTCGCACGGAAGCGGTTTTTCAGATTTCACAGCGCCCGCGCACGGGGGGACGCATCGTCCAGAAGCAGCGCCGTCACCGCCCAGACGAGCGCATCGAGCCGGTCGGGCGAGCGTCCGTTGGCCGAGCCGTCCGGCGCGAAGGCGACCATTTCGTCTTCGAGCGCGGGAAAGTGGCCGGCATGTTTCACCCGGCCACGCGCATAAAGCAGCGACACCGGTTCGGCGCGCAGCCGCTTGCCGCGCGTTGCCCGCACCATCTTCACCGGCAGCGCCGGGTCGGCGGTTTCCAGCACCGTTCTCACCATCTCGCCGCCCTGATTGACCTCGGCGACGAGGCAGTCCGCCTCAAGGCGCCGGAACAGCGCGGCAGCCGCCAGCGCCCAGCGTTCGGGCGCAGCGCGCTCAAGGCTTGCGTCTTCCAGCACGAAGACCGTTGCGGCGGCATCGAGCCCGGCGGCAACGATGCCGCAGGCATCGGCCCCCGCTCCGCTTGTTGCCGGCGGATCGACGGCGATGACGATGCGCTGCAAATCCGGCACGCCGGAGACCCGCGCCCGCTCCAGAAGCATTCTGGGAAAGAGCGTATCGGCCCGGTCCTCGATCAGTTCCCCGTCAAGCTCCTGCCGGCCGAGCGCCGTTCCGCCATAGCGCGCTTCCAGTGCATCGACGATGCCCTCGGCAAGGAAGGCTGCGTTCGCCCGGCTCGGTGCGCGTGTTACCGTCACGGCCTCGTCCTTCACCAGTCGGCGGATCAGGGGCACCGGGCGCGGTGTCGTCGTCAGCACCATCTGCGGGTGATCGCCAAGGCGCAGCCCCATCAGGGCCATGTCGAAGGTGGCCTCGCCGAGCCGCCATTTTCCCGCCTCGTCGCCCCAGGCCGCATCGAATTGCGCCCCGCGCAGGCTGTCCGGATCGTCGGCCGAGAACAGCCGCGCCTCGGCCCCGTTCGGCCAGAGGACGCGCCGCCGTGTTGCCTCAAAGCGCGGCCGCTCGGATCGCGGATGGATGGCGATGAGCCCGGAAGGGCCTTCCACCATCACTTCGCGGGCCTCGATCAGCGTCTCGCCGATGAGGGCGATGCGGCCGGCTTTCGCCGTGCCATAGGGCGTGCGCCCAAGTGCCTTGCCGCGCACCCATTCGGCGCCGGTGCGGGTCTTGCCGGCCCCGCGTCCACCCATGACGAGCCAGACGCGCCAGGTTCCGGCGGGCGGCAACTGGTCGTCACGGGCGAAGACGCCAAAATCAAACAGAAGCGCCTCGGCTTCCTCAGCCGTCAGCGTTTCCACGAAGCGTTTCACCACCGCCGCTTCTGAGCCGGTCAAGGCGGTCCTGAAGGCGCGCGCGGATGGCATCGAGATCGCTTTCCTCCGCTTGCGTGCCGCGTGCCTCTTCCGCCCGTGCAAGGCCGTTGAGGCTTTCCAGCGTCTTCGCCATCTGGGTGATCTGTTTCACGTCGTCATCGGTCATCGGCCGGTCCTTCGTTTCCATCTCGAAGGCGGCAAGGCGGCGTTCGAGAGCCTCGATCAGCCGCCGCGCCGGTCCACGCGAACGCCTCGTCCGGGGCCGAGCCGATCGTTGCCGTGGCGGCCCCTGCCGTTTCGGCTTTGCCTCGCCGGTCGTCATCGTCTTCGGCTTTCGATCATGCTGCCTCGTCGGTGGAACTTGCCGCAAACAGACAAGGGCCGGCGTCTGGCACCGGCCCTTGTCCGTCTGATCCTGCTTTTCTCTGTTATCTTGACGCTCTTGCGAGCCGGGCCTTTGCCCAGTTCGCCGAGCGTGTCATAGGAATATCAGCCTATTGATCGCCTGTCAAGGAATTTATTCCTTTTGTGGATCATCAAATTCGCCCGTCACGTGATCTTCCAGGTCTTCCTCGCGCACATCGCGCTCCGAGACGACACGGCCAAGGACGGAGACGCCCGCTGCAACCACGGTTTCCGCCCGGCCCGAGATCAAAGGATGCCACGCCGCAAGGCCGCGTCCCTCGGCGATGCGGCGATAGGCACAGCTTGAGGGCAGCCAGCGGGTCGTGCGCACGAAGTCCGGTGTCACCTTGAGGCAGTCGGGCACGCGCTCGAAGCGGTTGGCGTAATCGGAGCACCGACCGCTCTTGAGGTCGAAGAGGCGGCAGGAGACGGCACAGGTGGCGATCTCGCCCGTATCCTCGTCTTCCAGCTTCAGAAGACAGCACCGTCCGCAGCCGTCGCACAGGCTTTCCCACTCGGTTTCGCTCATCGCGTCGAGCGATTTGGTTTCCCAGAAGGGTTGCTCCGCCATCAGCCTGCCCTTTTCCCTCAATCGACTGGTTCTCAGGCCGCATGCGTTCATCATGGCCAGGACACCCGCTTGTGTCTTGCAACGAAGCAGGGCATTCGTCAAAACAGGTCCGGCCCGCAGCGCCGGCGGACCCGAACAGGCAGAACCTTCGTGAGCGAAACCCCGCCCCGCCATCCGAAGTGGCCTCGCGCCATCGAGATCGATGCGGCGATCGACACCGCGCTTTACCGCACGGGCCGTGCGCTCGGGCGCGGGTTTTCCGGCTGGCGCCGCTTCATGGACCGGTTCCGCCCGCGCGGGGCCTGGAAATGGGCGGTCGAGATTCTCGACGAAATGGCGACCTGGGGCGTTGCCGGTTCGGTGCTGATGCTGACGCTGGCGCTTCCTGCTTTCGAGGAAGTTCGCGGCGACTGGCTGGCGCAGGACGAGATCGCCGTCACCATTCTGGATCGCTATGGCACGGAAATCGGCCGGCGCGGCATTCTGCAGAACGATTCGGTGCCGCTCGATGAAATGCCGCCCTATCTCATCCAGGCGGCGCTCGCGACCGAGGACCGGCGCTTCTATTCGCATTTCGGCATCGACATTGCCGGCACCTTCCGCGCGCTTCTGGCCAATGCCCGGGCGCAGGGGGTCGTGCAGGGCGGCTCGTCGATCACCCAGCAGCTGGCCAAGAACCTGTTCCTGTCCAACGAGCGCACGCTGGAACGCAAGATCAAGGAAGCCTTCCTCGCCCTCTGGCTGGAGGTCAACCTCACCAAGGACGAGATCCTGAAGCTCTATCTCGACCGCGCCTATATGGGCGGCGGCGCCTTCGGGGTGGTGGCCGCGTCTGAGTTCTATTTCGGCAAGGACGTGCGCGAACTGACGCTGGCGGAAGCGGCGATGCTGGCCGGGCTGTTCAAGGCGCCGACGGCCTATGCGCCGCATGTCGACCTTGCCGCCGCGCGCGCCCGCGCGGCCGAGGTTCTCGGCAATATGGTGGAAGCCGATTTCCTGACCGAAGGTCAGGTTCTGGCGGCGCTGCGCAACCCGGCCGTGCCGATCCCGCGGGCGCAGGCCGGCACCGCGCCGGACTTCTTCCTCGACTACATCTATGACGAGGTGGTGCGGCTCGTCCCCCCCGGCCAGACGACGGTGGTGGTGACGACGACGCTGGAGCCACGCATCCAGGCCGCTGCACAGGGGGCCATCGAGACGAACCTGCGCGAATTCGGGCCGGCCAACGGCGTCCGCCAGGCGGCAACGGTGGTGCTTTCGCCGGATGGGGCCGTGCGCGGCATGGTCGGCGGGCGCGACTATGGCGCCAGCCAGTTCAACCGCGCCGTTTACGCGCTGCGACAGCCCGGCTCTTCCTTCAAGCCCTTCGTCTATACGACCGCGCTGATGAACGGCTACACCCCGCGCAGCGTCGTGCCGGATGCGCCGATCACCATCGGCAACTGGAGCCCGCGCAACTATTCGCGCGGCTATTCCGGTCCTGTAACGCTGCTGACCGCCCTCACCCGTTCGATCAACACCGTTCCCGTGCGCCTGGCGCAGGCGCTGGGGCGCGACCGGATCGTGGAAACCGCCCACCGCATGGGCATCCGCAGCGAGTTGCCGGTAACGCG
>JAGRKQ010000164.1 GCA_020442235.1 Hyphomicrobiaceae bacterium
CAGCAACATCGTCGGCACCTTCAACGTCATGGAGATGGCCCGCCGGCAGGGGGTTGGTCACCTTCTCATGGCCTCAACCAGTTCGGTCTATGGCGCCAATGAGGAAATGCCTTTCACCGAGCGCGAGAAGGCCGACACGCCGCTGACGATCTATGCGGCGACCAAGAAGGCCAACGAGGCGATGGGCCATTCCTATGCCCATCTGCACGGTTTGCCGACGACCATGTTCCGCTTCTTCACCGTCTATGGCCCCTGGGGCCGGCCGGACATGGCGCTGTTCAAGTTCACCAAGGGCATTCTGGAAGGAACGCCCATCGACATCTACAACCACGGCGACATGTGGCGCGACTTCACCTATGTGGAAGATCTGGTGCGCGGCATTGCGCTGCTCATCGACGCCGTGCCGCCGGCCGCAGGCAGCGGCGTCGAGACCAGCCCCGTCGACAGCCTGTCGCCGGCCGCGCCGTTCCGTGTGGTCAACATCGGCAATTCCGACAAGGTGCGTCTTCTCGACTTCATCGAGGCGATCGAGGACGAAATCGGCATCAAGGCCATCCGCAACTACATGCCGATGCAGACCGGCGACGTTCCGGCGACCTGGGCCGATGCCACCCTGCTTCACGATCTCACCGGCTACCGGCCCGAAACGCCCTTCCGCGAAGGCGTGAAGCGCTTCGTTGCCTGGTATCGCGAACATTATGGCGTGTAAGAGAAATGAGCTCCGCCCCCATGTTTGAACGCACCCTCCAGGAAGCCCGCATCGCCGTCATCGGTCTCGGCTATGTCGGCCTGCCGCTGGCGGTCGAATTCGCCAAGGCCTATCCGGTTGTCGGTTTCGACATTTCCGCGCCGCGCATCAAGGCGCTGGAGGCCGGCCACGACGCGACGCTGGAGGTTTCCGACGAAGACCTCGCCGGCGCGAAGCACCTGCGCTTTTCCTGCGACATCGCCGATCTTGAAGCCTGCAACACCTTCATCGTCACCGTGCCGACGCCGATCGACCCGCACAAGCGCCCGGACCTGACGCCGCTGCTGCGCGCCTCCGAAACCGTCGGCAAGGCGCTGAAGGCGGGCGACGTCGTGATCTATGAATCGACCGTCTATCCCGGCGCCACCGAGGAAGACTGCGTGCCGGTTCTGGAGCGGGTGTCGGGGCTGGTGTTCAACCGGGACTTTTTCGCCGGATATTCGCCCGAGCGCATCAATCCCGGCGACAAGGAGCACCGCCTGCCGACGATCCGCAAGGTGACCTCCGGTTCGACGCCGCCCGTCGCCGATCACGTCGACGCGCTTTATGCCTCGATCATCACCGCCGGCACCCACAAGGCGCCTTCGATCCGCGTCGCCGAGGCGGCCAAGGTCATCGAAAACACCCAGCGCGACCTCAACATCGCCCTCGTCAACGAACTGGCGGTGATCTTCAACCGCATGGAGATCGACACCGAGGCGGTGCTGGAAGCGGCGGGCACCAAGTGGAACTTTCTGCCTTTCCGTCCCGGCCTCGTGGGCGGCCACTGCATCGGCGTCGATCCATACTACCTGACCCACAAGGCGCAGGCGATCGGCTATCACCCGGAAGTGATCCTTGCCGGCCGCCGGCTCAATGACGGCATGGGGGCCTATGCCGCCGAGCAACTGGTCAAGGCGATGCTGAAGCGGCGCATTCACGTCAACAATGCGCGCGTCCTCGTCATGGGGCTGACCTTCAAGGAAAACTGCCCGGACATCCGCAACACCCGCGTCGTCGACGTCGTTGCCGAACTGCGCGATTTCGGTGCCGTCGTCGATGTCTACGACCCTTGGGTGGATGCCGGCGAATGCGAACATGAATACGCCATAACTCCGGTCGAAAAGCCCGAACTCGGCAGCTATGACGGCATCGTGCTCGCCGTCGCCCACAGCGCCTTCCGGGCGATGGGCGAAGCGGCGATCCGCGCCTTCGGCCGCGAGGAGCACGTGCTCTACGATCTCAAATATGCGCTGCCCCGCGGGGCGAGCGACATCAGGCTCTGAGGAAAGGCAAGGCGGATGACCAAGCGTTTCGCACTCATCGGGGCCGCCGGTTACATCGCGCCGCGCCACATGGCCGCCATCCGCGACACCGGCAACGTGTTGATCGCCGCGCTCGACCGCAACGATTCGGTCGGCATCATCGACAGCTACTATCCGGACGCGCATTTCTTCACCGAATATGAGCGCTTCGATCGCCACATCGACAAGCTGCGCCGCGACGGCGAGGGCGTCGACTACATGTCGATCTGCTCGCCCAACTATCTGCACGACAGCCACATGCGCTTCGCGCTGCGTTCCGGCGCCGATGCGATCTGCGAAAAGCCGCTGGTGCTCAATCCGTGGAACATTGACGGGCTGGCGCAGATCGAGGCCGATACGGGCCGGCGGATCAACACCATCCTGCAACTGCGCGTGCACCCTTCCATCATGGCGCTGCGCGAGCGCATCCTGAGCGAAGCGCGCGGCACCAAGCACGAGGTGGACCTCACCTACATCACCTCGCGCGGGCGCTGGTATCTGCAAAGCTGGAAGGGCGACGAGAAGAAGTCCGGCGGCATCGCCACCAACATCGGCGTGCACTTCTTCGACATGCTGCACTTCCTGTTCGGCGCACTTCAGGACAATCGCGTGCACCTGTCGAGCGACACTCGCGCCGGCGGTTATCTGGAATATGAGCGCGCGCGGGTGCGCTGGTTCCTGTCGCTGGAGATCGACGACGTGCCGGAAGGCCCGCGCGCGGCCGGTCAGCGCACCTATCGTTCGATCACGCTGGATGGCGAGGAAATCGAGTTCTCCGGCGGCTTCACCGACCTGCACACGCGCTCCTATGAGGAAATCCTCGCCGGGCGGGGCTTCGGCCTTGAAGACAACCGCACCGCCATCGAGGCGGTCTCGACCATCCGCAATGCCGCGCCCTCGACGCGCGGCGGCGACATCCACCCCTTCATCAACAAGGCCGGTTGATGGGCTATTTTTGCCATGACAGCGCGATCGTCGACGACGGCGCCGAGATCGGCGAGGACAGCCGCGTCTGGCATTTCAGCCATGTCTGCGGCGGGGCCCGGATCGGCCGCGGCGTGTCGCTCGGCCAGAACGTCTTTGTCGGCAACAAGGTGGTGATCGGCGACCGCTGCAAGATCCAGAACAACGTCTCGGTCTATGACAATGTGACGCTGGAAGAGGGGGTCTTCTGTGGCCCCTCGATGGTCTTCACCAATGTCTACAACCCGCGCGCCCTCATCGAGCGCAAGAGCGAATACCGCGACACGCTGGTGAGACGCGGCGCGACGCTCGGCGCCAATGCCACCGTGGTCTGCGGCGTCACCATCGGCGCGCACGCCTTCGTCGGCGCCGGTGCGGTCATCGTCAAGGATGTGCCGGACTTTGCCCTGATGGTCGGCGTGCCCGCCCGCCGGATCGGCTGGATGAGCGCCTATGGCGAGCAGCTCGACCTGCCCGCCGAGGGCGAGGCGGAAGCGGTCTGCCCGCACACCGGCGAGCGCTATGTCCTCACCGGCGCCACCCTCACCCGCGAGGCGTCGGCATGATCCCCTTCGTCGATCTCGCCGCGCAGCAGGCCCGTCTCAAGAGCGAGATCGAGGCTGGCATCGCCGGCGTCCTCGCGCATGGCCAGTTCATCCTCGGGCCCGAGGTTGCAGCGCTCGAAGAGAAGCTGGCCGCCTATGCGGGCGTGCGCCACTGCATCAGTTGCGCCAATGGCACGGACGCGCTGCAGATCGCGCTGATGGCGCTCGGCATCGGACCGGGCGACGAGGTCATCACGCCGGCCTTTTCCTACATCGCCACCGCCGAGGCGAGCGCGCTTCTGGGCGCAAGGCCGGTCTATGTCGACATCGACCCGGCAACCTGCTGCCTCGACCCGGCCTTGATCGAGGCGGCGATCACCGAGCGGACGAAGGCGATCCTGCCGGTCTCGCTTTACGGCCAGCCGGCCGATTTCGATGCGATCAACAAGGTTGCGGCCCGCCACGGCCTTCCCGTGGTCGAGGACGCCGCCCAGAGCTTCGGCGC
>JAGRKQ010000165.1 GCA_020442235.1 Hyphomicrobiaceae bacterium
GATCTTCGGGCAGCGGTTCATGATCACCTCGATGCCGTGCGCTTCAGCCCTGGCGGCGATGGCATCGTCGCGGATGCCGAGTTGCAACCACAGCACCCTTGGCAGCGGGTCGAGCGCCAGGACCTCGTCAAGAACGCCCGGCAGGGCGTCGACACCACGAAAGACATCGACCATGTCGATGGGGCCGGGGACATCGGCAAGCCGCGCATACCATTCCAGCCCCAGAACCGAACCGCCGGCCTGTCCGGGATTGACGGGGCGCATGTCATAGCCGCGTTCCATCAGATATTTCAGCGCGAAATAGGACGGGCGCACGGTGTTCGCCGAAGCGCCCACCATGGCGATCCGTTTGACGCCGTTCAAAATCGAGCGGATGGCGTGGTCGGAATAGTGATCGTGGTTCACCGGCTGTCCCACCTAGCGATCTTCCCAGGTGGGGGAACGCTTCTCGATGAAAGCGCCGATGCCTTCCTCCGCGTCGCGCGCCAGCATGTTCTCCACCATCACCTCGGCGGCGTAGCGATAAGCTCCGTCGAGATCCATTTCCGCCTGACGGTAGAAGGCTTCCTTGCCGATCTTCACCGTGAGGGCAGACTTGGCGGCGATCTGGTGGGCAAGGGCGGCGGTCTCGTCGACGAGGGCCTCGCCGGCAACGACCTTGTTGACGAGACCGAGACCAAGCGCTTCCTCGGCATGGACCACGCGGCCGGTCAAAAGCATTTCCATCGCCTGCTTGCGCGGAACGTTGCGCGTCAGCGCCACCATCGGCGTCGAACAGAAGAGGCCGATATTGACGCCCGGCGTGCAGAAGCCGGCATGGTCTGCGGCAATGGCCAGATCGCAGCTTGCCACAAGCTGGCAGCCGGCGGCGGTCGCCAGCGCGTGCACGCGGGCGATGACGGGCTTGGGAAGTCGCACGACCTTCGTCATCAGCGCCGCGCAGGTGGTCATGGTGCGCTCGAAAAAGGCGCGGCCCCGATCGGCCTCCTGCCGCGCGGCGGTCAGTTCCTTGAGATCGTGGCCGGCGCAGAAGGCCGGCCCTTCTGCCGCGACGACGACAATGCGCACCGCAGGATCGCTGCCCGCCCGGTCCAGCGTATCCGCAAGGGCATCCATCATCCCCAGAGACAGCGCATTGCGGCTCCTGGGCCGGTTGAGTGTCAGGGTGCGCACGCCCGAGGCATCGGTTTCTTCCAGAACGAAGGGGGCATCCGGCGCGGCGTCGGCGGCGGCTTTGCTAAGGGGCTGGCTCATGGGGTGGCTCACCGGGGTTGTTCGGGATCATCGAGAAGCGCGCGCAGTTCGGCAGCATGCGGGGCAACGGCCTCGCGGTTGCCGGGAAGCGGCTCCATGCGGCGCACCTGTTCCAGCTGGGCTTCCAGCATCTGGAGAACCTGGGCGCGCATGTTCTCCGGGATCTGCGGATTGTTCTGCAGTTGCTGCACCTGCGCGTCGATCTGTTCCTGAAGGCTCATGCCGCGCTCGGCTTCCAGATCAAGGATCGCGGCGGTCATGGCAGCCGTCTGGAGCGTGCGCATGTAGGTCTCGATGTCGTCGAAGCCATAGGCGCCGATGACGGCCTGAATTTCAGCCATGGCGACGGGATATGCGGCGAGTGACGAGAGGTGTCGGCCCGGCGAGCGGTCGTCGAGTTCGGGATAGCGCTCGGAGAGCTCCTCGGCCTTGGCCTTGAAAACGGGAAAGGATTCGATCAGCCGGGCAACGCTGTCTTCGGTGAGCGGGATCTGCTCCAGCTCGTTCAGCGTTTCCGCATCGGGCGTGGGGGCGGCCTGCGGGGCCTGGGCCGAGGCAGGTGCGTTGAGGCCGCCAAGGGCGAGCGCGCCGGCAAGGGCTGCAAGGCGCAAGGCGCGGCTGAGCGTTCTTATCAAGGATCGGTCCTCCCGAATGTCGTCCTTCATGGCGGGCAATCGAGCCGGGTCCTGCCCGAAGGATGATTGCCGCCAGGTTGAAAGCCATCCTATCGTGGCGAAAACCCGTTGTCGCGGGTCAAAGAACAAGGGAGGGCTGCCCGTGCCGGCCATGAGCGTTGAAGAGGTTGATGCCTTTCTGGAAAGCGTCTTTCCGGAAATGCACCAGGGCGGGCGGATCTTTTCGACCGATGCTATTACCGAAGAGGGCGCACGGGTTTCCATGGTGCCGCAGGCGCGTCACCTGCGGCCGGGCGGAACGGTCTCCGGGCCGACGCTGATGACGCTGGTCGATATTGCCGCCTATGTCGCCGTCCTTGGCCATCGCGGGCCGAAGGCGCTGGCGGTGACGACCAATCTATCGATCAACTTCCTGCGCCGGCCTCCGCTCGGTCCCTTGACCTGCACCGCGCGTATCCTGAAGAACGGCCAGAAGCTGGTGGTTCTCGATGCTGCGGTGGAGGGTGAGGGGACCCCGCCGGTGCTTGTGGCGCATGCAACGGCAACCTACGCCATGCCGCCGGACGGCAAGGATGCGTGATTATATGCGGTAATAAAATACCTTATCTGTAACCGGCTCTTTTTGCTGGTGTTTTTTCGACGTTGCGGGATTGACGTGCCGACATCCGGCCAGTAGAGAAGCGCCCGTGCCGCTGGCTGTTGCCGGCGGCGCCGGTTTTTTGTGGGCCGATGCCATCGTGGCGCCAGATGGTGCCGGGCGCGGTCCCCTTGCAACGGAACGAACGAGCCATGAAAACCTATTCCGCCAAGCCCGCCGAGGTGGAGAAGAAGTGGGTGCTCATCGATGCCGAGGGTCTGGTCGTCGGCCGCCTCGCATCGCTGATCGCCATGCGCCTTCGCGGCAAGCATCTTGCGACCTTCACCCCGCATGTCGATTGCGGCGACAACGTCATCGTCGTCAATGCCGACAAGGTGGTCTTCACCGGCCGCAAGCGCGACAACAAGCGCTACTACTGGCACACCGGCTATCCGGGCGGCATCAAGGAGCGCACCGCGCGCCAGCTGCTGGAAGGCCGTTTCCCCGAGCGCGTCGTGATGAAGGCCGTGCAGCGCATGCTTCCCGGCGGCCCGCTGTCGCGCAAGCAGCTCACCCATCTCAAGGTCTATGCCGGATCGGAGCATCCGCATGAGGCCCAGCAGCCCGAGACGCTCGACGTCAAGGCGCTGAACCGCAAGAATGCCCGGAGCGCCTGATCATGGCTGATGAAATCAACTCCCTCGAACAGCTGGGCGAAGCGATGGGCACCGTGGAGACCTCCGCGCCCGACGCTCCGGTCCATGTCCAGAAGCTCGATGCCCATGGCCGCGCCTATGCCACCGGCAAGCGCAAGGACGCGGTTGCCCGCGTCTGGATCAAGCCGGGTTCCGGCCGCATCATCGTCAACGACAAGGACGTCGCAGCCTATTTCGCCCGTCCGGTCCTTCAGATGATCGTGCACCAGCCGATCATCGCGGCCGGCCGCGATGGCCAGTATGACATCCTGGCGACGGTCTCCGGCGGCGGTCTTTCCGGCCAGGCCGGCGCGCTGCGCCACGGCATCTCCAAGGCTCTGACCTATTACGAACCGGCGCTGCGCGGTGTTCTGAAGCCGCTTGGCTTCCTCACCCGCGACAGCCGCGTCGTGGAGCGCAAGAAGTACGGCAAGGCAAAGGCCCGCCGGTCCTTCCAGTTCTCCAAGCGCTGATCCGTTTTCCCTTTGCGGGACATGGAAAGGGCGGCACCGCGGTGCCGCCCTTTTTCATTGGCGCCTTTTGGGCCGTGCGCCTTTTGGGCCGTTTCACGCCGCCAGCGCGGGCTTCAGCCATGCTTCGCAGCTGAATCCTTTTTTAAAGGTAAGGCGTTACTCTTCCCGTCCGGCATTGGGGCAAGGCCGGTTTGGGGAGCATCACATGGCGAAGACGTCGGACGCGAAGCTGTTGCATCTTGAATCCCTGCGCGGCATCGCCGCGCTTGCGGTTGCCGTCTACCATCTGCAACTCGGCTCGGTCTTCAACAACGCCGTGACCGACAATGCCTGGCTGATGGTCGATTTCTTCTTCGTGCTCTCCGGCTATGTCATGGCGCTCAACTATGGCGAGCGGATCACGACGCCGACCGAGATGGTGTCGTTCCAGAAGAAACGCTTCCTGCGCCTCTTCCCGCTGCATGTCGTGATGCTTCTCGTTTTCCTTGCCTTCGAGGTGGCGAAATATTTCGCCGAAGCGCGCAGTGGTATCGTCGCCAACAGCCCGGCCTTCACCGACAACAATGCCATCTCCTTCGTGTTCAACTTCCTCCTGATGCACAATCTTTTCGGTGCCGAGGAAACGTGGAACGGCCCGTCCTGGTCGATTTCGGCCGAGTT
>JAGRKQ010000166.1:0-1420 GCA_020442235.1 Hyphomicrobiaceae bacterium
GGTGCGCGAGTTCTTCCAGGCCTTTGCGATGAATGCCGGCATCACGCTGCACATCGAGACGCGCTACGGCCTCAACGCCCACCACATTGCCGAGAGCAGCTTCAAGGCGGTGGCGCAGGCCCTGCGCGCCGCCATCGAGCCCGATCCGCGCCGCACCGGCGAAATTCCCTCCACCAAGGGAACGCTGTCGGACGACAGCGCGCAGCAATAGGGGAGGCGTCCATGCGTGTCGTCGAAGCCTGGGCCGCGCCGTCCACGCTGGGTTCAACCCTGAGCACGGCGGAACATCTCGAATTCATCGAGCCACGCTTTTCCTTCATGGCCGCGGTCTTTCCCGCGCCCTGGCTGTTCTTTCACCGCCACATCCTGTTCGGCTTCGTCATGCTGGCCGTTCAGGTGGCGCTGTCGCTCCTGCTGCCGCTTCTCGGGGTCGGTGGCATCGTTCTCAACCTCGCCGTCTTCTTCCTCTTCGGCTTCGAGGCCGCGAGCCTGCGCCGTCTCGACATGGAACGGCGCGGCTATCGCTTTTTCGGCGTCTTCGAGGGCATCAGCCGCGACGCCGCCGAACTGCGCGCCTTCGAGCATCTTCTGGCCGATGCCGAAAGGAGCCGCCCGGCCCTTGCCGCAAGGGCGGGCGTTCCCGCATCGGCCATCATCGGCTGGGGCGAAGGCTTCGGGGCGACGCGATGAAGAGCGTCGTCATCATCGATTACGGCTCGGGCAATCTGCGATCGGCCGAAAAGGCCTTCCTGCGGGCCGCGCGCGAGGCCGGGCTTGAGCGAAAGATCGCCGTCACCGCCGATCCTGACGCCGTTGCCCGCGCTGACCGCATCGTCCTTCCGGGCGTTGGCGCCTTTGCCGATTGCCGTGCCGGCATCGCGGCCGTGGACGGCCTTGTCGAGGCGCTCGAACAGCGCGTGCGCGGAGACGGCGTTCCCTTTCTCGGCATCTGCGTCGGCATGCAGCTGATGGCAACGCGCGGGCTTGAGCATGGAAAAACCCCCGGCTTCGGCTGGATCGACGGCGAAGTCGTGGCCATTGAGCCCGGCGATCCGGCCCTGAAGATCCCGCATATGGGCTGGAACACGCTGGAAGTCGCCCGGCCGCATCCGCTGCTTGAGGGCATCGAGACGGGTCCGGAAGGCCTGCACGCCTATTTCGTGCATTCCTACCACTTCTCCGCCCGCAATGAGGCCGACGTCGTCGCCCGCTCCGGCTATGGCGGTCCGGTGACGGCCATGGTCGCGCGCGACAACATGGTCGGCACGCAGTTTCACCCCGAAAAGAGCCAGGCGCTCGGGCTGCGCTTCATCGCCAATTTCCTCTCCTGGGCGCCCTCGGGCGTCTGACACAATATCGGAGCCGACATGCGTCTTTATCCGGCGATCGACCTCAAGGATGGCGTCTGCGTGCGCCTGAA
>JAGRKQ010000166.1:1430-2981 GCA_020442235.1 Hyphomicrobiaceae bacterium
CAGGCGACCGTCTACAACGCCGATCCGGGCGCGCAGGCGCGGGCCTTTGAGGAAACCGGCTTCGATTATCTGCACGTCGTCGACCTCAATGGCGCCTTTGCCGGCAAGCCGGTGAATGCCGGTGCGGTCGAGGCGATCCTGAAGGCGGTTTCCATGCCCGTGCAGCTTGGCGGCGGCATCCGCGACCGGGCCGGGATCGAGGCCTGGCTGGAAGCCGGCATCGCCCGCGTCATCCTTGGCACCGTGGCGCTGCGCGACCCCGAACTGGTGCGCGAAGCGGCCATGGCCCATCCCGGCCGGGTGGTTGTCGGCATCGATGCGCGCGGCGGCAAGGTCGCCGTCGAAGGCTGGGCGGAAACCTCCGAACTGACCGCCATCGAGCTTGGAAGGCGCTTCGAGGACGCCGGCGTTGCCGCCATCGTCTATACCGACATCGACCGCGACGGCGTGTTGAAGGGCCTCAACATCCCTTCGACGCTGGAGCTTGCCGGCGCGGTCTCGATCCCGGTCATCGCTTCGGGCGGCCTTGCCTCGATGAAGGATGTGGAGCGGCTTCTGGAGCCGGACTGCGCCATCCTCGACGGCGCGATCACCGGGCGGGCGCTTTATGACGGGCGCCTCGATCCGGGCGCGGCAATCGCGCTTCTGAAGCGCGCCGCCTGAGGCTCTGAATCCATGGCCGGCACGCGGCGGGACAGAGCGCTTTTCTGGCTCGCCCTGTCGCTGGCCGGCATCGCGCTCTTTGCCGTCTTTCCGCTTCTCTTGTCCTTCGCGGCGCGCGAAGCCGGCGATGCGCTCGGCTGCGATCTCAGGCTGGTCGCGCCCGGCCCGTGCGAGATCTTCGGGCTGGATGCGGCGGACGGTCTGGGCCAGCTTTATGATTTCGGCTTTGCCGTTCTCCTGACTTGGCCCATCGCCGGGATTGCCTTTTGCGCATGGCTCGTGGTTTTTGTCGCCATTGCCGGCCGGCGTCTTGTTGCCGTGCGCCGGGAAAGGAACCGCCAAGAATGACCCTGAAAGCCCGCGTCATTCCGTGCCTGGATGTCAAGGATGCGCGCGACGCCCGCAGCGGCAATGCCGCGAGGACGCGCAAACTGTGCGAACCGGACGCCCGCAGCGGCAATGCCGCGAGGACGCGCACACTGAAAAAGGCGGTCGTCCGATGACCCTGAAAGCTCGCGTTATCCCTTGCCTCGATGTCAAGGACGGCCGCGTCGTGAAGGGCGTGAACTTCGTCGACCTCGTCGATGCCGGCGATCCGGTGGAGGCGGCGATGGCCTATGACCGCGCCGGGGCGGACGAGCTCTGCTTTCTCGACATCACCGCGAGCCATGAAAACCGCGACACGATTTTCGATGTGGTGCGCGAGACGGCCGAACATTGCTTCATGCCGCTGACCGTCGGTGGCGGGGTGCGCACGACCGAGGACATCCGCAAGCTCTTGCTGGCCGGTGCCGACAAGGTCTCGATCAACACCGCCGCCGTCAACGATCCCGATTTCGTGCGCGTGGCGGCGGAAAAATTCGGCAGCCAGTGCATCGTCGTCGCCAT
>JAGRKQ010000166.1:3003-5695 GCA_020442235.1 Hyphomicrobiaceae bacterium
CCGGAGCGGTTTGAAATCTTCACCCATGGCGGGCGCAAGCCGACCGGCATCGATGCGGTGGCCTTCGCCAGAAAGGTGACGGCGCTGGGGGCGGGGGAAATCCTCCTCACCTCCATGGACCGCGACGGCACCAAGGCCGGTTTCGACATCGCGCTCACCCGCGCCATCGCCGATGCGGTCAGCGTTCCGGTGATCGCATCGGGCGGCGTCGGCACGCTCGACCATTTCGTCGAAGGCATCCGCGATGGCCACGCAACGGCGGTTCTGGCTGCCTCGGTCTTTCACTTCGGCACCTATGCCATTGGCGAGGTGAAGGCGCATATGGCCGGCAACGGGATCGCCGTGCGGCGCGATACGGGGATTGCGGCATGAGCTTCACGCTGGGCGATCTCGATGCGATCCTGGCCGAACGCGGCGCGGCCTCGCCGGAGGAAAGCTATACGGCAAAGCTTCTCTCCAGGGGGCCGAACCACTGCGCCAAGAAATTCGGCGAGGAAGCCGCCGAGGCGGTGATCGCCGCCGTCGCTGAAGACGACAAGGCGCTCGCCGGAGAGGCCGCCGACGTTCTTTATCATCTTCTGGTCGTCTTGCGCGCGCGCGGCGTGCCGCTGTCGGATGTGATGGCGGTGCTGGAAGGGCGCACCGGTCAGTCGGGGCTGGCCGAAAAGGCGGCGCGCCGCACGTCGGGCTAGCCCGAGGCACTGAGGGGGAGCGGGCCATGGATCAGACACTGCCCGGTGATGTTTCGCCCTATCACCTGTTCACCCGGTCCGACTGGGCGAAGCTGCGCGCCGGCCAGCCAATGACCCTTACCGAAGAGGACATCGACCGGCTGCAATCGCTCAACGATCCGGTGTCGATGGAAGAGGTGGTGGCGATCTACCTGCCGCTGTCGCGGCTTTTGTCGCTCTATGTCGAGGCCTCGCAGGCGTTGTTCGACGCCACCCACACCTTTCTTGGCGGCAGCGGCAGCCGCGTTCCCTATGTGATCGGCGTTGCCGGATCGGTTTCGGTCGGAAAATCCACCACGGCGCGCCTGCTTCAGGCGCTTCTGGCGCGCTGGCCGGCCATGCCGAAGGTCGATCTCGTCACCACCGACGGCTTCCTCCTGCCCAATGCGGTGCTGGAAGCCGAAGGCATCATGGATCGCAAGGGCTTCCCGGAAAGCTATGACCTGCCGGCGCTTCTGACCTTCCTTGCCAAGATCAAGGCCGGTGTGCCCTCGGTGCCTGCCCCGGTCTATTCGCACTTCTATTACGACGTTCTGCCGGATCAGAGCATCGTCATCGACCGGCCCGACATCCTCATCGTGGAAGGCCTCAACGTGCTTCAGTCGCGCAAGCTGAAGGACGGGCGCACGGTGCCCTTCGTCTCCGATTTCTTCGATTTTTCCGTCTATATCGACGCCGAGGAGGCGCTTCTGGAAAAGTGGTATGTCGACCGCTTCCAGCGCCTGCGCTCGACCGCCTTCCGCGATCCCAATTCCTACTTCCACAAATATGCCGAGCTCACCGATGCCGAGGCCGATGCGACGGCGCTGTCCATCTGGCAGCAGATCAACCTCCTGAACCTGCGCGAAAACATCCGCCCGACCCGGGCCCGCGCCGATCTCATCCTCACCAAGGGCGCCTCGCACATGATCGAGGAAGTGCGGCTGAGGAAGATCTGAATGACGGTCGTAAGCCACCCAATCCCCGGGACGATTGTAAGAGTAGATTTAAGCGATGGCTTCAGGCCACCTGAGATGGTCAAGCGCCGCCCTGCTGTAGTGCTATCACCGCCGATCAAGGGCAGGCAGCAGATGTGCACAATCGTGCCCCTGAGTACGACAGCTCCAAAGCCCGTATTGGCCCATCACATGGAAATTAAATTCCATCCACCGCTGCCTTCTCCTTACGATTCACCGGTCGCATGGTTGAAAGGTGACATTGTTCTGACCGTTGCCTTTCATCGATTGCGTTTGCTTCTGGATAGGAAAGAGTCAGGTCAACGTGTCTATGATGTTAGGATTCTATCCCCTGACATTTTTGAGCGCGTAAAAGAATGCGTCAGGGCAGGACTCGGCTTGTGAATTGATTGTGAACGGTTCAAAGCCTATATATGTCGTGTCGCCGTAAAACGGCACTTAAGTCCATCTCCTAGGAGGTGGCCTCTGGAGAAGGGTGATTGCAAGCCATCTTCAGCGACAAAGGGCCCCGCTTCGGCGGGGCCTTGCTTTTTCAAGCTTTATATTCGCACGCAAAAAGGGCGCCTCGCGGCGCCCTTTCGATTCCTGAAGTCCTGAAGGCTTATTCGCCGTCGGCTTCCGGCTTGATTTCCTTGCCGGTTTCCTGATCGACGATCTTCATGGAGAGCTTGGTCTTGCCGCGGTCGTCGAAGCCGAGCAGCTTCACCCAGACCTTGTCGCCTTCCTTGACGATGTCGGTGGTCTGCTTGACCCGTTCCGGGGCCAGCTGGGAGATGTGCACGAGGCCGTCCTTCGGGCCGAAGAAGTTGACGAAAGCGCCGAACTCCATCGTCTTGACGACGGTGCCCTGATAGATCTGGCCGACTTCCGGCTCCGAGGTCAGCGACTTGATCCAGGCGAGTGCCGCCTTGATCGAGGCGCCGTCGGAAGAGGCGACCTTCACGGTGCCGTCGTCTTCGACATTGATCTTGGCGCCGGTCTTTTCCACGATCTCGCGGATCACCT
>JAGRKQ010000167.1 GCA_020442235.1 Hyphomicrobiaceae bacterium
TGAATGTCAACGCAACCGGTTTCGGAACGGGGAGCGCCCCTATCGCCCAAGCCGGACACCGGCTCCGGGCAGCCGGCCAGTCGTTTCGCGGCAGGAACGAGCCCTTGTTTTCAGGCATACGCGCTGGTTTTCCCGGCTGGAAGCAGCATTCCGTCATGCCTGCATCACCCATCACCGGCCACACGATCACGCCGGCCGAAAGCGGCAATCCCGGGCTCAGCAACAGGCTGAGAGCCTGACCGGCTTTGACAATACGGCGGGAATCAAACCCCGTCCGAAGCAGAATCGAAACGGGAACAAACAAACAACCCGTTTTTGAGTCCCGATTCGTTCCCGTAGCGGAAAGCGCAACCGAATCGCCATCGCGCCTTGTCGATTCGTCCCGTGGCGGCTACATGAGCCACGCCTTTTTGAAGAAACGTCAAAGACATGCTCCAGCGTCCAGGCACCCCGGAAGAGCGCACGCAGCGCCGTGAAGCGCGCATCGCGCGCTGGGAAAGGCCGATTGATACCGGCCGGCAGCGCCTCGATGCCTGGGTCAACGCCATGTGGGTCGACCACGCCTTCGTGCGCGCGCTCTATCTCAACGAGCATCGGGTTACGGACGCCCTGCGCCGCAGTGCGCAGCCGCTTCCGCATCAGATCCGGCGCTGGGCCCGCGAAGGCGTGAAGACGGTGATCACGGTGCGGGCCGGCCGCCAGTTCGGCTCCTGGCCGCTGGAACGCGAGGCCTGCGAGGACGCCGGACTGGTGCTGGAGGAATCCATCCTGCGTTCACGCGAGGCGCCGAAGCCGGAAGACATCCTGCGCCTTGAGGCGCTGTTCCGCCGCATTGCCTATCCGGCGGTTCTGCATTGCAAGTCCGGCGCCGACCGGGCGGGGCTTGCGAGCGCGCTCTATCTCCTTCTGATCGAAGGCGCGGATGTCGCCACCGCCAAACGCCAGCTCTCCCTGCGCTTCGGCCACATGAAGGGATCGAAGACCGGCATTCTGGATGCCGTTCTGGAAGCCTATGAACGCGACACCCGCGAGGGCGGCATCGGTTTTCGCGACTGGGTGGAAACCCGCTACGATCCGGAAAGAATAACGGCGGCCTTCAAGCCGAGGCCGATCTCATCCTTCATCACCGACCGGGTGCTCGACCGCGAGTGAGGGCGCGCCCACCTCGCGGAACTGGCGGGCGTGAAGCTGCGCATAGAGCCCGCCCGCCGCAAGCAGCCTCGTGTGCGTTCCCGTTTCCACCACGCGCCCGTCTTCCAGAACGACGATGAGATCGGCTTCCAGAACCGTTGCCAGCCGGTGCGCGATGACCAGCGTCGTGCGGTTCTTCGACAACGCGGCAAGGGCGGCCTGCACAAGACCCTCCGATTCGGCATCGAGCGCGCTCGTGGCCTCGTCGAGCAGCAGGATCGGCGCATTCTTGTAGAGCGCGCGGGCAATCGAGATGCGCTGGCGCTCGCCGCCGGAAAGCCGGGCGCCGCGTTCGCCGACCCGCGTTGCATAGCCTTCTGGCAGCCCGGCGATGAACTCATGGATGGCCGCCGCCTTCGCCGCCGCTGCGATCCGGGCGGGATCGGGCGCGGCATCGGCGAGCGCGATGTTGGCGGCAATCGTGTCGTCGAAAAGAAGCACGTCCTGCGAGACGACGCCGATGGCGGCGCGCAGCGAGACCAGATCGACGGAGCGAATCTCCTGCCCGTCGATGTGGATCGTGCCGGAGGTGAGATCGTAAAGCCGCGGCATGAGCTGGAACAGCGTCGACTTGCCGGCGCCTGACGGGCCGACAAAGGCGACCGTCGCACCGGACGGGATTTCCAGCGTGACGTCGGCAAGAGCGGGCACCGCCGCCGCACCGCGCGCGTAGGAAAAGCCGGCGCCCTCGAAACGGATTGCCCCGCTGGAAACCGCCAGCGCCGGCGCGCCGGGCGCCGAAACGATGGTTGCCGGCGTATCCAGCGTATCGAACAGGCGCTTCAGCGCGGCGAGCCCTTCCTGCAGCACATTGTGCAGCTGGCCGAGGCCGTTGAGCGGCTGGGCGGCGAAGATCAGCGCCGAAATGAAGGCCGTGAAGGAGCCGAGCGTGGCTTCGCCGGCGACAATCCGCCAGCCGGCAAAGCCGACCACGGCGGCAACGGCGAGCCCGCCGAGCGCCTCCAGCGTCGGCTGCACACGCGCCTTGGCATTGAGCGCGGCAACACGCAGCGCCCGCACCTCGTCGAAGCGCCCCGCCGCGCGCGCCTTCAGCCAGCCTTCCAGATTGTAGGTCTTGGCGACCCGCGCTGCGCCGAGGCTTTCCTGCACCACGGCGGTCATGTCGCCGATGCGGGCCTGGGTGGCGCCGGCGATCTTGCGCAGCCGCGTGCCGATGGTGGCGATCGGAAAGATGGCGACGGGCGCCAGAACGAGCGTTGCCAGAGCCAGCTTCCAGTCGATCCAGAACATGGTGCCGACCAGCGCCAGCATGGTCAGCCCGTCGCGCAGCGAATTCTTGACGAAGCGCTCCACCGCATTCAGCACATAGGTGATGTCGGTGGTGAAGCGCGCCGTATGCACCGCCGTCTGCACCCGCGTCGTTTCGGCAAGGTCGGCCTCGATCAGATGATCGTAAAGCTCGCTGCGAAGGCGCGATTCCAGATCCGTCATCAGCCCGTTGACCAGCGCCGCCTGGCCATACATCGCCGCGCTCTTGACCAGCGTCACCAGCGTTGCCGCAATCGGCGCCAGCCAGATCACATCGGCCGAGCGCGCCGCGAAGCCGTCATAGGCCCACTGGATCAGAAGCGGATAAAGGCTCGTCGTGCCGGCCACGATGAAGATGAGAAACAGGGCCGCCAGGATGCGCGTCAGCGAGCCGGCAAGATAATCCCGCCACAGCCGCTTCAGCCGCGTCCCGTCACCGCTCTTGCCGCCATGAACATCGGCGGCATCGGCCGCACCGGAAACGGGCGTTTTGGGATCGGGTTCGGCCGGTGCAAGGCTGTCGGGGGCCACGGCGCGCCTTCCGTCGGTTGGCGCAAACCCCTCGGGTTTGACGCCGGCAACAAAAAAGCCGCCAGAGGCGGCTTTGGTTCGACTGGAGCGGGCGATGGGATTCGAACCCACGACCCCAACCTTGGCAAGGTTGTGCTCTACCCCTGAGCTAC
>JAGRKQ010000168.1 GCA_020442235.1 Hyphomicrobiaceae bacterium
TTGAGGCTGCTGTCGCCTTCGTCCAGCGGCTCCTCAAGCCAGCTCGCCAGATCGCCCTCACCAACCGCGGCGCCCTGCCAGCCAAGATGGAGAGAAGCGCCCGGAGCATCGCGGCGAACGGCAACAGAAAGAGCCGCGCCCCCCAGGGCCGCATCCACACGCCGTCCCAGATGCTCCATCAAGGCCACAACGTCGAAGGCGTTGCAGCGCAGGGTCAGCGGGTCGGCCACCTGTTCGCTCGTCAGCCCACGCGCGGAAAGGCGGCGAGCGAGGCGCGCCGCCAGATCCTCCGAGCGCACCGGCGCCAGCGGCCAGCCATCCGTGCGGGTTGCCTCAAAGCGCTCGCCCAGTTCGTCAATGGTGCCGGTCAGGCTTTCCAGCGCGGGCACCAGCGTTTCCACAGCCCCGGCCTCGCCGTTGAGCGCGGTGCGAGCAGTCTGCAAGGCCGCCACCGGCGGCCGCACGCGCTCGAAGACCTCGTTCAGAAGCGCTTCCTGACGGCCATGCAGCGCCAGTTCCGCGGTAACGTCGCGCAAGGTCAGCACGTAGCAGGGGGCCTCGGGCGTCCCCTCCCCGACAAGGCGCATGCGCGCGGCCAGGCGTCGATTTCCGGTCTGGGTGGTGCAGATGAATTCGGTCGCCGCATCCGGGGAATCGGTCTTCATCAAACGGGCGTGGGCCTGACGGACCGGCCCGTCGCGCAGGAAATCAAAGAGATTGCGGTCCAGCCCCAGATGCGCCTTGCCGGCGTCCAGAACCTCCTGCGCCACTCCATTGTAGAAGGCCAGATGATGCCGCCCCGTGCACAGGAGAACAGCCAGCGGCACATCGGACAGCAATGCTTCCAGCTTCAGCTTGTCGTTGGCAATGCGTGTGGTTTCGCGGGCAACGCTCTCGGCAAGGGCGTTGCGCGTTTCGGCGAGCGTCATCACGGCGGCAGATGCTGCCGGCGCCAGATCGCCCAGATAGCGCGCATGATCGCGGTCGATTTCGCCGTCCACATCGGCATGGGCGCGTGCACGGATGGCGCCGGCCAGTCCCTCGATCGCCTTGGCGACGTGAATGTCGAACAGGAACCAAACCCAGGCGATGATGCCGAGCCCAAGGAAGCCGGAGATGAAATCCTGAATGACGAGGACGTTGATGACGTCCGGATCCGTCACCCGGCGCATGGCAGCGAAAAAGCCGGCGCCAATGGCAATCAGGACACCGCCGGCAAGGGCGGCAAAAAACAGAAAGATGCGTATGCGCAGACTCAGCTTGTCGACCATGACCGCTCCCTACGGCCTCGCCGGGGTTTTCCCCGGTCACGGGTCTTTATGACCACGGACAAGCATAACCGTCTTTGATCCAGAACGGCTTCTGGACCATAGTCGCAAAAAATCCGGGTTTTTCGGGCTCTGGGGCTCTAAAGAGCGCAGGCGGTCTTCAGCACCGGATCGTCCTCCGGCAGGTCGAACCACTGCACCCCGACATAGTTTCCATTCTCGTCGACGGTCACATCCGCACCGGTCAGATCGGCGCGGCGATGGTTTTCGCAATCGAACAGCACACGCACCTGAACCGTCTGCTGGAAGCGCTGCGCCAGAGCCAGAACGACCGTCAGCTGGCCGGGAACGTTCTCGTTCCGCTCGACGCTGTTGCTGTAAACGCCGACGAGCCGGCTCACGACCGGATAGGCGAAGGACCACGGGCGCCAGATGTTGCGGTTCTGATTGTGCTGGGCGACGACGAAACCTTCCGGGGCTCCGGTGACGGTGCGCTCAAACCAGTTGTAGTCGTTCCAGATCCCGAAGGCGAGCATGCCGAGGCCCGCGCAGGCCGGCACGATCCAGCGCGGCAAGCGGCTTCCCGTCAGCTTGTTCAGGCCAAAAACGATGCCGCCGCAGGCAAAGCCGGCCGTGATCGCCGCAATCAGTTCAAAGATCATTCCTGTGCCTCAAATCGGGGCGCTGCGGCCGTGGCCGAGTGCCGACTGCATGGTGCGCACCATGACGAAGGCATCGCGCAGGTGTGAGCGCTCGAAATCGCCGTAGTCATAGGGCCCGAGGTAATTGTCCGGCTTGTTGCCGGCCTTGATCTGTTCTGCCTGATTGCGCAGGCGCATTTCGGCGATGAGGTCATAGGCAGCGATGAGGTCGCGCGCGCCGGAACCGGAGATCACGCCGGCTTCTTCCGCCGCCACAAGCCGCGCACGGGTGTTGACCGGCGTGAGGCGCCCTTGCAGCGCATAGACCCGACCGAGATCGACAATCGGCACGACGCCATTGTGCTTCATGTCGATCTGATTGCGATGCTCGCCCGAGCGCACGGTGGCAAAACCGCGCAGCAGGCCCAGGGGCGGCTGATGTTTCAGCGAATTGGTGATCATGTGCGCCATGAAGATCGAGTTCTTGCTCGCCTCTTCCAGCGTCTCGGCATGCAGGCCGCCGAACAGATCCGTCTTGCCGCCAATCGGCCTCAGGTCGAACATGACGCTCGACAGCATCTGCGCCATGGGATCGGGCTTGCGCAGCCAGGTACGGAAATACTCCCGCCACACCTTCACCGGCTGACACCAGCGCGGATTGGTCGCCATCATGTCGCCGGGGCAATAGACATAGCCGCAGGTGTTGAGGCCGTCGCTGACAAAGCGGGCCAGGCGCTCATACCAGATCATGTCGTCCGGGGTGACGCTGTCATCGATGAAGATGCAGTTGTCCTGATCGCTGACGCCGGTCTGTTCCTGCCGCCCCTGACTGCCGCAGGCGAGCCACAGATAAGGCACAGGCGCCGGGCCAAGCTCGGCCTCGGCCATGTCGATCAGCCGGCGGGTGACGATGTCGGCAATGTCGGTGATCAGGCGGGTGACGACGTCATGGGCATTGTGGCCACCGACAAGCTGGACCAGAAGCTGGGGAATGCGCGCGGTGATCGCGGCCATCTCTTCAACGGTCCGCGCCTGGGCCAGTTCATGCACAAGGACCGCAGAGGAAACGGCCTGAAAGCGCGTCAGGTCGGTCTGGGTGATCATGCCGACCAGCTTGTTGCCATCGAGAACGGGAAGATGCCCGATGCCTTTTTCAAGCATCATGTGGAGGACATCGGACCCCAGATCGGAGGGCGCCAGTGAGAACGGGTTCGCGGTCATGACCTTCGAGACCGGCGTGATGGCCGGATCGAGCCCACCGGCGATGACGCGCCCGGCCAGATCGCGCACGGTCAGGATGCCGAGAAAGGCCTCGTCCTCGACAACGCCCAGGCTGGAGACATGCCGGTCATGCATCAGTTCAGCAGCACTGCGCACCATGTCCGTGGGCGCACAGGTCACTGGCGGCTTCGACATCAGTTCCCCGACCTTGCGGGTCATCAGGTCGTTGCGCTTGTTCTCGCTCTGCTTGCCGCGTGTAAAGAAACGCGAGAAGACCGGCTGGTCCTGCATCAGGCGCTTGAATTCTTCCGCAGGCAGGATCAGCACGACGGTGTCTTCGCGCGTCCTGGCGGTGGTCACGGCTTCTCCGCCGCGCATCAGGCCGCGTTCGCCGAAAGAGTTGCGGGGGGACAGCAGCGAAACGACCGTACCGGTCGCATCGAGGATCTCCACCTGGCCGCGCTTGATCAGGAACAGCCCCGGCAGCGGATCGCCCTTGGCGTAAATCTGGGCGCCTTCGGGGTATTCCTTGCGGACAAAGGCGGCGGTGACGCGAACACGCTCGTCCCGCGTCAGGCTGTCATAGGGGTGAACGGTCTCCAGAAAAGCTTCGACCGCCTGAAGATTGCTGTCCATCTTCCCCCCACGCAGCAAGAAAGAGCGCACCGCAACAAAAGTGCACTGCAAAAATGAAAACGGGCGGCAGTTGCCGCCCGTTCCCTGATCTTGTCAAGCCTCAGTGGCCCGTCGCTTCGCCCGCACCGCGCGGAATACGGATCGATTCCACGAGGTCCTGGATTTCCTGCGGCGGTTCGGCAGTCGCCATGGAGACCACATAGGCCGCCACGAAGTTGGCGAGAGCGCCGATCGGGCCGAAGGATGCCGGCGGGATACCGAACAGCCAGTTGTCGGCATTGTTCGGCAGCATGTTGGTGCCGGGGAGGAAGAACCAGCCAAGGTACGTGAAGAGGTACAGGCAGGTCACAGTCAGACCGACGATCATGCCGATGGTGGCGCCAAGCGAGTTGATGCGCTTGGAGAAGATACCCATCATCAGAGCCGGGAAGATCGACGCAGCGGCCAGACCGAAGGCGAGCGCAACCACCTGAGCGGCAAAACCCGGGGGATGAAGGCCAAGGTAGGTCGCAACGGCAATGGCACCGCCCATGGCAACGCGGGCAGCCAGCAGTTCGCTCTTCTCGGAGATGTCCGGCTTCAGCCAGTCCTTGATGAGGTCATGGCTGACCGCAGACGAGATCGCCAGCAGAAGGCCGGCGGCCGTCGACAGCGCGGCGGCAAGACCACCGGCCGCGATGAGCGCGATGACCCAGCCCGGCAGGTTGGCGATTTCCGGGTTGGCGAGAACGAGGATGTCACGGTTGAAGTTCGTGAGCTCGTTGCCCGTCCAGCCACGCTCGGCGGCAAGCGCCTGCAACTGCGGATTGGCATCGTTGTAGTACTGGATCATGCCATCGCCGTTCTTGTCCTCGAAGCCGAGGAGACCGGTGTGAACCCAGCTTTCCATCCAGTCGTAAGCCGGATCGTTCTCGATCGTTTCGAGCGAGACCGCTTCGCCTTCGACGCCGTTCGGCCACATCTGTTCGATGATGTTCAGGCGCGCCATGGCACCGACAGCCGGAGCGGTCAGATAGAGGAGCGCGATGAAGACCAGAGCCCAACCGGCGGACCAACGGGCGTCGGCGACCTTCGGGACGGTGAAGAAGCGGATGATGACGTGCGGAAGGCCGGCGGTGCCGATCATCAGCGACAGGGTGAACAGCGTCATGTTGAAGATGTTGCCCTGGGCCGTGTAGGCGTTGAAGCCAAGGTCCGTCACCAGCTGGTCGAGGCGGGTCAGCAGCGGCACACCGGATTCGATGTGCGTGCCGAACAGGCCGAGACCCGGGATCGGGTTGCCGGTCAGCTGCAGCGAGATGAAGACCGCCGGAATGGTGTAGGCGATGATCAGCACGACATACTGCGCCACCTGGGTGTAGGT
>JAGRKQ010000169.1:0-2550 GCA_020442235.1 Hyphomicrobiaceae bacterium
TTCGGTGTGAGCCCGTCGAGGCTCGTGTGTGGGCGGTGCAGATTGTAGTTGGTGCGCCATTTCTCGATGACATCCCGGGCATGCCGATAGCTGCGGAACAGATGCTCGTTGTGACACTCATCTCGAAGCCTTCCGTTGAATGACTCGACGAAGCCTTTCTGCATCGGTTTTCCCGGCGCGATGTAGTGCCATTCGACACCGCGGTCCTGCTGCCAAGCAAGCATGGCATTCGAGGTCAGTTCCGTCCCGTTGTCACTGACCACCATGCAGGGATAGCCGCGGCGTTCTGCAATGGCGTCCAGTTCAAGAGCCACGCGTTCGCCTGGTAGTGAGTTGTCGACGACCGTTGCCAGACATTCCCGGCTGAAGTCGTCGATCACGCACAGGATGCGGAAGCGGCGTCCATCGACAAGCGTGTCGGATACAAAGTCGAGTGACCATCTCTGGTTCGCATCCTGCGGGATCGCCATTGGTGCCCGTGTGCCCAAAGCCCGCTTCCTGCCCCCGCGTTTGCGAACTGTCAGTCTCTCTTCCTTGTAGATAGATGCGGTAGAGCTTCTTCCAGTTCACCTCGACGCCTTCGCGCTTCAACAGCAGGTGTAGGCGACGATAGCCAAACCGCCGCCGTTCCGACGACAGCTCCCGCAGACGCTGTCGGAGCGCCGTGTCATCCGGTCGGCTCGACTGATAGCGGTAGACACGCGGTGCCATGCCCACCAAGGCACAGGCCCGGCGTTGCGAGTAGCTCTTCTCTTCAATGGCCCAGTTCACGGCATTCCTCCTCGAACCGGGCGTCAGAAGTTTTTTCCGAGCATCTCGCGGAGCGTGGCGACATCCATCATCTGCTCCGCCAGAAGCTTCTTCAGCTTCGCGTTCTCTTCCTCTAGCGCCTTCAGCCGCTTGGCATCCGACACTTCCATGCCGCCAAACTTCTTGCGCCAGGTGTAGAACGTTGCATCGCTGATGCCGTGCTTGCGGCATAGATCACCCGCCGACATCCCGGCCTGGTGCTCCTTCAAGATGCCGATGATCTGCTCTTCCGAGAACCGTGATCGCTTCATGGCCTGTCTCCTTCCTTGAGGAACAGGCTAACCCAAAATCGGGGACATCTCAGGGGAGCAGGTCATCACGCGCGGGCAATCCCGCGTGGTCCTGTGGCGAGGAACCTCCGCACCTTGCCGTAAAGCGCCGCCCTCTGCTGTTGATCGGACTCTATGATTGGCGAGGCTCATGGTGCAGGACCTCGCGAGGGCCTGCGGTAAGGATTTTTGCGCTCTACCTTCTGAGTATCTCTGCCAGCATTCCCAAGTGATTGTACAAACTGTCTTAGTTCAGGGTCGGAGCGAATAATAGCTTCCCATAATTCCAACTCATCAAAAACTTTGGACATTTCAATCTGTTCTATGTTAATCCCTCGTAGTCCACCATTTTCTGCCTCACGCTGAACTCGCTTTGCTCGCCAGCTCCGGCGGGCGCGGCGCATCCCAAATCGCACGTTGAGCGAGCGAAGCGACGCGAAGCGCAAGATTTGGGACAGGAAAGAAAGCCGGCACCTCTTCGGCGCTGCTTGTTTTGGGCTGAAAGTCTCTCAACAGCGAGACTGGAATGAAAAACGGGCCCCGAAGGGCCCGTTTCCACGCTCAGATTCCTTCAAGGATCAGGAGAACATGTCGGCGGTGATGCCTTCATACCAGCCGACGCTTTCCTCATAGGTCGCCTGACGCAGGGCCGCGTCTTCGCCGACCTGGCTGATGAAGCCGCCGACGGAGGCGATCTTTTCCTCGGTCGGCTCATAGGACGCGCCGACCTTGATGCCGTCATTGGTGTCGATCAGCGACCAGCAGGTGTTGGAATAGCGCGCCGGGAAGACGCGCGATCCGGTGAGGTCGCCGCGAATGTGGTTGGCGGCCACCTTCGCCTGGCTGTTGGCCGAGAAGCCCGACTTCGGCATGTCGCCCTGCTGGCTGGAATCGCCGAGCACATAGACGGCCTCGTCGAGCCGCGACTGCATGGAGAAGGGATTGACCGGCGCCCATCCGGTGTCGGCGGTGAGGCCGGCGACCTGGGCGATCTTGCCGGCCTGCTGACCCGGAATGACGTTGCAGACGTCGACCGATTCCACCTGGCCGTCGATGACGACTTCCATGGCGTCCGGACGCACTTCCACCTTGTCGCCGCCGAAGTCCGGCCCGAGACGCTCGATCATGCCCGGATAGTGGCGCTGCCAGCCATCCTCGAACAGCGCCTGCTTGGAGAAGTTCGGCTTGGGATCGACGATGAGGATCTTGGCCGTCGGATTCCGCTCCTTGAGCATATGGGCGACCATGGAGATGCGCTCATAGGGGCCGGGCGGGCAGCGGTAGGGGTTGGGCGGAGCCACCATGCAGTAGGTGCCGCCTTCACGCATGTTTTCCACCTGCGCCTTGAGCAGCTGGGTCTGCGAGCCGGCCTTGTAGGCATGCGGCATCAGATTCTGCTTGGTGATGTCCCAGCCGGGAACCGAGCCGTCCTTGAAGTCGATGCCCGGCGAGACGACGAGGCGGTCGTAGG
>JAGRKQ010000169.1:2601-6611 GCA_020442235.1 Hyphomicrobiaceae bacterium
TAGTCGTGAATGACGTTGATGCCATGCGCGGCGAGGGCACCATAGGTGTGGCCAAGGCTCTCGAACTCGCGATAGCCGCCGAGATAGAGGTTGGAGAAGAAGCAGGTGTAATAGATGCGCGACGGCTCGATGAGCGTGACGTCGATGGTGCCCTCGCTGTCTCGGGCGATGTAGCGCGCCGCCGTGGCGCCACCGGCACCGCCGCCGATGACGATGACCTTCGGACGGCCCTGGGCCATGACCGTCGGCGCGGACAGCATGGCCGAACCGGCCACGGCTGCTCCCAGGAATGTGCGTCTGCTCAGTGACATGTCTTCCTCCCTTTGGGGTTTGCGCCCGATCATTCTTGGATCGTGGCGAAATAGGCGGCGAGCGCCGCGATTTCCTCATCGCTGAGACGGGCCGTGACCATCTGCATCACCGGATGCGGACGCAGACCGCTGCGATAGGCGTGCAAGGCCAGGACGAAATATTCCTCCGGCCAATTGGTGATCGAGGGGATGCCTTCATTGGCGCCGGAGCGCTGATGGCAAGTGGTGCATTCGGAGGCGAGGTATTCGCCATATTCCGGGTCCCCCTGAATGGCGAGGACCTCGGGGGGCAGATCGGGAAAGATGCGCCGTGCGGTGGCTGGCGCTTCGGGGATGTCGCGCGGGCTATCGGAGAACGTGCGCAGGAAGGCGAGAAGATCGGCCCGTGCTTCGGCATCCTCCAGCCCCGGATAGCCCATGCGCGTCCCCGAAACGAGGGTGCGCGGATTGGTGATGTAGGCATCGAGCGTGTCGAAATCCCAGATCAGCCCGTCGCGCCCCTGTCTTGCCAGGGAATCGGAATATTCAAAGTCCTCAATCGTTGCCGCCCGTCGCCCGAAGATGCGGGTGAGATTGGGGCCGACGGCATTTTCCGCCGCCGGTCCGATCTGGTGGCAGCCAGAGCATTCGTTGAACCAGACTTCGCCGCCGTGCTCGGCATCGCCGAGCGGCACCGCCGTGACGTTGGGCGGAATGGCCTCGCCCTCGGCGCGGGCCGGTCCCGCGCTGACCGTCGCCAGCGCGAGCACGGCAAGGCCACTAGCGAGACATCGACGTGAGATAGGCAATGAGCGCATCTCGGTCCTCCTCGCCGGGAAGGCCGGGGAAAGCCATCCTGTTGCCGGGCAGATAGCCGCGCGGGTTCTCCAGATAGGCGGCAAGAGACTGCGCATCCCAAGTCAGGCCGCCGGCACCGGCTTCCGTCAGGGCCGGGGAGTAGCGGAAGTCCTCCACCGTTCCGGCCGTGCGTCCGACGATGCCGTTGAGATGCGGGCCGACGGTGTTGCGGGCCGTGTCACCGACCTGATGGCAGGCCTGGCAGCGGCGGAAGACGCGCGCGCCCGCCTCCACAAGCGCCGGGTCGAGCGCAGGTTCCTCGGGCTGGGGCGCCGCTTCCGGCTGCGGGGCTTCGGCCGGCGCCTCGCCCGCGGCCGCAACCTCGCCGCCTTCGCGGGCGGCTCTCCTGCGTTCGGCGGCGGCGGCATCTTCCGGCGTCACGTCGAGAACCTGCGCATGGGCCGAGATCGACACCGGCGCGCTGCAATCCGTCATGCAGGGTTCATGGGTGAAGAGCGGAATTTCCGCCGTCTCTCGATCGTCGAAGAAGAAGCCTTGCGCGTTCGGCATCTCCACATCGAGGAAGTTCTCGTTGGAGAGGGTGAAGTCGTCGTCTACGATGAAGTTGAGATAGAGGATATAGGCCGTGATGGCGTAGACGTCGTCATTCGACAGCGAGCGTGCATTGCCGAAGGGCATGGCGCGGTTCACATAGTCGTAAACGGTGGAAAGATACGGCCAGTAGGAGCCGACCGTCTTTTCCGGGTTTTCCTCGGCCAGCGTGTCCTCGCCGCCGGCCAGGATCGGCCAGCGGTCGACGCCTTCGCCGAAGACGCCGTGGCAGACGGCGCAGTTTTCCTCGAACAGGGCCTCGCCGGTCGAAACGTCGCCGGAGCCGACCGGAAGGCCGGTGCCGTCCGGGCGCACGTCGATGTCCCAGGCGGCCACCTCTTCGGGAAGCGCCGGGCGTCCGAGGCCGAGCGGTTCGGCCAGCGCCGTCGCGGGCAGGGCAATCAGCGCCGCACCGAGGAGGGCTTTACGAAACTTCGACATTTTCAGCCTCCCCGAAGGTGTTGATGTGCCAGGTCTGGATGGAATTGTTGTGATAGATCGACTCGGTGCCGCGGATGGCGCGGAGCTGATCCTTGGTCGGCTGGACATAGCCGGTGGAATCCACGGCGCGGCTCTGCATCAGAAGTTCCGACCCGTCCCAGTCGAACTCGAAATAGAACCGGTGCATGGACTTCGGCAGGCTGGGGCCGTCGATGCGGGCCGGCTGCCAGTTGACGCCGCCATCGAGCGAGATGTCGACGCGCTCGATGGTGCCGCGTCCCGACCAGGCAAGGCCGGTGACGACGGTCGGGCCGGCACCGTGCAGGATCGGCATCTGCGGCGAGGGCGAGGTGATGATCGACTTGCAGTCCATCACCCAGGTGAATTCGCGCGCCCGCCCGTCCGGCAGGAGGTCGGTGTATTTGGAGGTCTCCTCGCGATGATACCAGGGCTGGTCGCCCACCTCGAGGCGGCGCAGCCACTTCACCCACATGTTGCCTTCCCAGCCGGGAACGAGGAGGCGGACCGGGTAGCCCTGTTCGGTGCGCAATGCCTCGCCGTTCATCTTGAAGGCGATCATGCAGTCGTCGAGCGCCTTTTCCATCGGAATGGAACGGGTCATGTGGGCGGCATCGGCGCCTTCGGCGAGGAGCCATGTGCCTTCCGGCTTGACGCCCGCCTCGGCCAGAAGCGTGCGCAGGCTCACGCCCGTATACATGACGTTGTGGATCATGCCGTGGGTGAACTGGCAGCCGTTGAGCTGGGCGCCGCGCCATTCCATGCCGCCATTGGCGGCGCATTCGAGGAAGTAGACATGGTTCTCGCGCGGGAATCGCATCAGGTCCTGAAGCGTGAACACAAGCTCGCGTTCCACCAGCCCGTTGATCATCAGCCGGTAATCGGCGGGCGCGATGTCGGCGGCGCCGCCGTGATGGCGCTCGAAGCACACCCCGTTCGGGGTGATGATGCCATCGAGTTCGTGGATCGGGGTGAAGTTGATGGAACTCGTCGTGTCGGCGGTGAGCCAGGGCACGTTGCGGCGCACGACATGCGCCTCGTGCCGGCTGGGCATGCCATAGGGATGGGCATCGACGCCGTCGCCGAGATACTGGCCCCAGGGCTGTTCTTCGGTGATCAGCGGATCGGGGGTATCGGCGCGTGCGGAACCGGCGGCAAGAGCCGCGCCGCCGACGGCGAGCCCGGCCGAGCGCAGGAAGCCGCGGCGCGTTTCGCCGGGCCGTCCTTCCTTCGTTTCCTCCTCGGACATTTTATCCTCCTTGGTTCCCGCCTTCATTGTTGTGGCGGGTTTTCCCTCTGTGGTTGGTTTTACCGGCCGACGACCTCCACGGTGTCGCGCGCCTCGATGCTGACGGTGCCGAGCCGCTTCACATGCGCCTCGACCACGTCCCAGATCTGCGGGCCTTCGGTGCCTTCATTGACGCTCGCCCAGCCGGCAACGGTGTAGGCGCGCGCGGGATCGAGCGCTTCGCCGCTGTCGGCAAGCGCGAGGCCGGAAATGCGGTTGCCGATCGCCGCACCGGGGTCGATGCGGTAGCGCAGCCCGCCGACGCGCACCATGTCGCCGNNCCGCCCTGCTGGTAATAGGGATCGTCGTGGAAGATGTTGTCGGCGACGTCTTCCAGGATCGCCTTCAGCATCTCGCCGGTCATTTCGGTGCGATAGGCCTCGCCATAGGTCATGGCGGTGGCGTTGAAGATGTCCTCGCGGCGGATGGCGTCGCCCGGCATCAGGCTCGGCCCCCAGCGCACGCCGGGGCTGAGGGCGATTTCGGCGTCGCGTTCGGTGCGCAGCGCATCGCAGATGAGATCGTCCCAGGTGCCGTTGAAATTGCCGCGCCGGTAAAGAACG
>JAGRKQ010000170.1 GCA_020442235.1 Hyphomicrobiaceae bacterium
CGGCGGCGTGCCATCCAGCGCGGTCACGATCTTCTGGACAGCCTCGAAGGCCTGAGGGCCGATCTTCTCGCCGGCCGGGTGAGCGGGGAGCGCTTGCAGCGCATCCTGTCGCTGGTGCGCCGGCAGTCGGGCTCGGGAGACCCGAAACTCGACGAGGTCATTGCCGATATCGAACTGCGGGCGCAGGTGGAACTGGCCAAGCTCGGGCGCTTCCCGTCCTGATCAATCTTTGGTCATCTTAATATTTTCTAATGAAAACAGTGTGTTGACAGGTGTTTTTACTGGTTGCCGCCTGCGCGGCACCTTTGTATAGTCCGCGCAAAATCGGGGGTCGGTTTTGCGAATCCCGAACAAGTCCTCTGCGGAGACGGTCATGCTGGAACTCGAAGAAGACTATCGTCCCACCGATGACGAGCCGTTCATGAACGATCGTCAGCGGGCGTATTTCCGCGCCAAGCTTCTGGCGTGGAAGGACGACATCCTGAAGGAAAGCCGCGAGACGCTGCTGGCGCTTCAGGACGACAGCCCCAACCATCCGGACCTTGCCGACCGGGCTTCTTCGGAAACCGATCGGGCCATCGAATTGCGCGCCCGCGACCGCCAGCGCAAGCTGATTGCCAAGATCGATTCCGCACTGAAGCGGATCGACGAGGGGGAATATGGCTATTGCGAAGAGACCGGCGAGCCGATCTCGCTGCGCCGCCTCGAAGCCCGGCCCATCGCCACGCTTTCGCTGGAAGCGCAGGAGCGCCACGAGCGCCGCGAGAAGGTCTATCGCGACGATTGATCCGCGCTCGGCGCAGCGGCTGCAATCAACAGGGCCCGGAGCATGTCTCCGGGCCTTTTGTTTGTCTGCCGGACGGCTGGCGAAAAGATTTGCGGCCCCGACCGGGGAGGGTCGGGGCCGCGATTGCCGGCGCCGCGTGGGGAGTGGGGAGTGGGGCGCCGGCCGGGGAGCTTTGAGAGCCTCAGAAGGGCAGGACGATGTCGAGCACCTGCTGGCCGAGGCGGGGCTGCTGCACGTCGGTGATCTGACCGCGGCCGCCATAGGCGATGCGGGCCTCGGCGATCTTGGAGGAATCGATGACGTTGTTGGCCCCGATGTCCTCGGGGCGCACCACGCCGGCGACGATCAGTTCGCGCACCTCGAAATTGACGCGCACTTCCTGACGGCCCTCGATGACGAGGTTGCCGTTCGGCAGCACCTGGGTGACGACAGCGGCAACGGTGGTGACGAGTTCCTCGGAACGGTTGACCGAGCCGGCACCGGTTGCCTGCGAGCCGGTGTCGTAGTCGACGATGGCGCCGGGCGTTGCACCCTGCGGCAGGACGCTGGCCAGCTGGGTGCCGACCATGCCCGAGCCGCCAAGGGTTTCGGAGCCCGAGCGCGAGCGGGTGGTCTGGTTGGCGATGCGGGCCTCATCGGCAATCGAGACCGCGACGGTCACGATGTCGCCGACATGACGGGCGCGCTGGTCTCGGAAGAAGGAGCGGGCCCCGGAACGCCACAGAGAGTTCGGCGAATAGGTGGCGACGACCGGTTCCGGCATCGGCATCGAAACCGGGCGGTAGCCGGGCTGGCTGGTCGGGTTCTCGATGGCCGAAAGGGACGGCGTCTCGCCGACATTGGCCAGACGATCGGCAACCGAGCAGTTGGCCAGCGGCAGAAGCACGAAAGCGAGGGCGACCAGGCGGAAACGGGCGGTCATTGCTGAGCTCCAAGGCTGGCGACGCTGCCGATGCCGGCGGTGACGACGACGAGGCCCGGCGCCGACACCACGCCCTGCACGACGCGGTTGGACTGAAGATTGAGAACGGAGACGAGGCTGCCTTCGGCGCCAACGTCGAGGGCACGGCCGCGCGCGGTCAGCTGAAGGGCGCCGGCCCGGTAGATGAGGGTGACAAGGCCGTTGCGCTCCACATAGGGCGGGGCGGCGAGATCGCCAGGGGCGAGCATGCTGCCGGCACGCAGGGCGCGCGTGGCGGCAAGACCGGGCTCGATGTCGGCGATGTCGAGGGCCCCGCGGCGCGGCAGGCGGCGGGCGGCGATCCGTTCGACGCGCACGGCATCGCCGGTGATGCGTTCGCCGCGGGCGAGCGAGCGGGCCATGACGGCGACTTCGACCATCTCCACCGCGCGGCCGGTGACCGTAACGGGGCGGGCCTCACCGGCAAGGCGGATTTCCGCCTCGAAGCGGCCGGCATTGTCCGGGCGGCGGCGCAGTTCGGCGCGGAAGGGCTCGCCCGCCTCGGCCGGCACGTAAAGCCCGTCGATGAAAGCCGAATAGGTCACGTCGAGGCTCTCCGGCTGCACCCCGAGCGCATCGGCCAGCACGTCTTCGACGGCGGTCCGGATGTCATCGGCGGTGACGAAGTGGCCGGCGCGTTCGACGAGGACTTCCGAAAGGCCGCCAAGGTCGACCCGGTCGAGACCGGCGGCGCGGGCGGCGCGGGCCACGGCTTCGGCCGGAACGCTGCCGCGCGAACCCGGCGCGGGTGCCCGGAAGACCGGCGTTTCGGCGGCAAGACCGGCATGGTCGAAAAGATCGCCGGCGGTCACGACATCGGCATGGACGACGACGGTTGCGCGCAGCAGCGGCATCGGCGCATCGGCCAAGGCCGACAGGCTGACGGTGAAGAAGAACAGGAAGCCGAGAAGGAAGCGCAGCATCGTCAGGGCCCTCCTCAACGGATCATCTGGGCGGTGTTCGACATCATGTCGTCGGCGGCGCGGATGACGCGGGCGTTCATCTCGTAGGCGCGCTGGGCGGCGAT
>JAGRKQ010000017.1 GCA_020442235.1 Hyphomicrobiaceae bacterium
CGCCTCGGGGATCATCGGCATATAGAGCACGACCCGGTCGCCCTTGCCCACACCCAGTTGGCGGTAGACATTGGCCAGCTTGTTGACATGCTCGGACAGCTCGGCATAGGTGATGTGCCGCGAAATGCCGGGATCGTCGGCTTCCCAGATGATCGCCGTCTGGTCGCCGCGCTTTTCAAGATGGCGGTCGACGCAGTTGGCCGAGACGTTCAGCGTGCCGTCCTCGAACCAGCGGATCGAGACGTCGTCATAGGCGAAGGAAGTGTGCTTCACCTTGGTATAGGGCTTGATCCAGTCCAGCCGCCGGCCATGTTCCTTCCAGAACCCGACCGGATCGGTGACCGACTTCTCATACATCTCAAGATACTTATCGTTGTCGATAAGCGCCGATTTGGCGATATCAGCCGGAACCGGAAAAACATCGGACATAATGGCGTTCCCCCCAAGGAGCGTTGATGCTGCCGTTCGCTTTCGGGATGTCGCGCGCCGGGCACGACCCTCCCCGTTTCGATGCCTTCCGCAGTGTAATGGCCGGCATCAATGGCGGCGCATTATGCGAATGCCACCCCGGCCCGGCAACCGAAGCGCGTCTTGTCCTTTCGTCGTGCAAAAAAGGGTCAAGCCGCTTGACGCACAACGCGCTTTTTCGCCCGCGCCATCCCTCACAGCAGCGTCAGGACGAGGGCCATGACGATGAGAACGCCGAGCCAGTGGCCGGCATCGATGACCGTCAGCGCCACCGGACGCTGTCCGAAGGCATAGTTTACCGAAATGGTGGTGGCGACGAAGCCGGCCCAGAGGAGGAAAGCGGCCGGAAGCGCATCGCCCGGCCCCGCCGAAACGGGCAGGATCGCGGCGAGCACGAAGGCCATGACCGCATCGGCGATGATCGCCACGATGAAGGGGGCGGGCGAGGACCCTTGCGGCTTTCCATCCGGCCCGCAGGCAACGCCCGACGCCCGCAGCCAGGGCTTCGACAGCACCATGTAATAGGCCCCGCCAAAGACGAAGCCGGCAACGGCCGCGGCCAGGACGGCAATCAGGCTGATCGCGGAAAAATCCATCATGGGAAGCGCCTTTCCTGTCGCGTGCCGCGGGTCACACCCGGCCGCTCGGGGAGCCTGCCCGATCAGCCGCTGAAGGTCCACACGGCCGTCGCCTTGATGTCGGCATCTTCGAGTGCGCCCGCATCCGGCACGCCATAGCGGGCAAGAGGCGAAAACGCCTCGCGCGGGAAGTAGCTGCGCCCCGGATCGCCGGCAAGAACCTGCGCGCCGCGCGCCGCCGCCCGGGTGCAAAGGCCGTGCACACGCGCCGCCACCGGCGCTTCATAGAAAAGGTCGCCGATGAGGACGATCGCGAAGGGCGCCGCATCGCCACCAAGAACATCCTGATCGCTCGTTCCAGCCTCGACCCCGTTGAGCGCAAGATTGAGCGCGGCAGCGGCCAGGGAAAACGGATCGGGATCGACGCAGAGCACCGATGCGGCCCCCGCTTTCAGCGCCGCGATGGCGACAAGCCCCGACCCGGAGCCGAGATCGAGCACGGACCGCCCGCGCACATGCTGCGGATGGTCGAGCACATAGCGCGCCAGCGCCTGCCCGCCGGCCCAGGCAAAGGCCCAGTAGGGCGCGGGAAGGCCGGCATCGTCCAGTTCCTCGGCGGTCTTCGACCACAGGGCGGAGGCTTCATCGGCAAGGTGAAGCGAGACCTCCGGCACCAGCGGCACCGGCTTCACCGCCGTATTGGAAAGAATGAAGGCGCGAAGCTGGGCCGGGGTTGCGGGCTTCACGCCAACACATCCCGGCCGCAAGCCGGCCTTCCGGTCGCAGCCGCAACCGCATCCGGCGTTGCGGCCTGCCGCCGCTCAGGCATGTCGAGCACCTGCATGGTGCGATCAGACCGGCTTGAGGCTGTCCGGGTCGAGCCCGCCCATGCGGCAGACCTCGACCCATTCGCCCCGCGTCACCGGCTGCACGGAAAGCCGCATCGAGGTGACGAGGCTCATGTCTTTGAGCGCCTCGTTCGCCTTGACGTCCTTCAGTGACACCGGCTGCGGCACATCGGCCAGCGCACGGATGTCGACGCATTCCCAGCGCGGATCGTCCGTCGTCGTATCGGGATGGGCGAGCGCGCAGACCTCGACCACGCCGACGATCTCCAGCCCCTCGTTGGAATGGTAGAAGAAGCCGCGGTCGCCGAGCTGCATGGCGCGCATGTTGTTGCGCGCCTGATAGTTGCGCACGCCGTCCCACTGTTCGCCGGCCGCGCCGCGCGCCTTCTGCTTTTCAAAGGACCATTTGAAGGGTTCGGACTTGAAGAGCCAGTACTGCATGAACGTCTCCGCCTGTCGGTTCACCGTGAGGTGGCCTAAAGCCCCTCGCGCTTCAAGGGGCGTTGCAACAGGCCGTCGATCGCCGCATCGATGGTGAGGCGGCCGGAAAGAACGGCAGCGACCGCACCGGCAATCGGCATGTCGATGCCCTCGCGCACAGCCATGGCGGCCAGGACCGAAGCGGTGTGCGCCCCTTCGGCCAGCGGCCGTCCGCCGGCCAGAAGCGCATCCACCGTTTCGCCGGCGCCGAGCGCCATGCCGAAGGCATAGTTGCGCGACTGCGGCGAAGAGCAGGTGAGAACGAGATCGCCAAGGCCGGAAAGGCCCATCAGCGTTTCCCCGCGCGCGCCGCGCGTCTGGCCGAAACGCGACAATTCGGCAAAGCCGCGCGCGATCACCGCCGCTTCCGCGCTCTTGCCGAGCCCGCGCCCGGCAACGGCCCCGGCGGCGATGGCGAGAACGTTCTTCAGCGCCCCGCCGATTTCCACCCCGATGAGGTCGTCGCTCGCATAGGGCCGGAAGGTCGGCGCCGACAAAAGCGCGGCAAGCCGCTCCGCTTCAGTGATGCCGGATGCGGCAACCGTGACGGCGGTCGGCAGTCCGCGCACCACATCGACGGCAAAGCTCGGCCCGGAAAGCGCGCCGGCCTGCACCTCGGGCAGCACCTCGGCCAGCACCTCGCTCATGAAGCGCCCGCTTTCCTGTTCGATGCCCTTGGAGCAGGTGAGCACCGGCGTTCCCGGCGCGATCACCGACACAAGGCCTTCGGCAACCGCACGGGTCGCCTGCGCCGGCACCACGAAAAGCACCGCATCGGCGCCTTTCAGCGCGGTATCGGCATCGAGCGTTGCCGAAACGCCTTCGGGAAGCGCCGCGCCGGGAAGGCTGCGCCGGTTGGTCGCTTCCTGGTTGATCTCGTCAACGACATCCTGCTCGCGCGACCACAGGACGGCCTGATGGCCGCCGCGCGCGGCCATGGCGGCCAGCGCCGTGCCCCAGGCCCCGCTGCCGACAACGCCGATCTTCGCCATGCCGCCCCCCTTGTTCTTTAGCGTTCTTCAGCCGGCCTTTTCAGGCTTTGGCCCCCTTGCGGCCAGACCCCAGGATGGTTGCCGATTCTTCGTCGAGCGGCCAGCGCGGCCGCGCTTCGGCATCGAGCCCGTGGCGCTCGCCGCGCGCAAGCCGGAGCGCTCCGGCATGGGCGATCATCGCCGCATTGTCCGTGCACAGCCGTGCCGGCGGCGCGACGAGCCGTGCACCACGCTCTGCACACAGCGCCTCAAGCCGGGCGCGCAGCGCCGCATTGGCGGCAACCCCGCCGGCAATCACCAGCCGCTCCTCCTGTCCGGGAAAAGCGGCCTGAAGCTGGTCGAGCGCCCGGCCCACACGGTCGGCGACGATGGCGCCGACGGCCTCCTGAAAGGCGGCGCAGAGATCGGCGACATCCTGCTCGCCGAGCGGGGCCTTCGCCTCGCCGGCGAGCCGCACCGCGGTCTTGAGGCCAGCAAGGGAAAAATCGCAGCCCGGCCGGCCGACAAGCGGGCGCGGCAGATCGAAAGCCTCAGCGCGCCCGGCGCGCGCCGCCGCCTCCACCGCCGGCCCGCCCGGAAAGCCGAGGCCGAGAAGCTTGGCCGTCTTGTCGAACGCCTCGCCGAGCGCATCGTCGAGCGTCGTCCCGATGCGCCGGTAGCGCCCGACATCCTCAACGATCAGGAGCTGGGTGTGACCGCCCGAGGCGAGGAACAGAAGATAGGGAAAGCCGATGCCGTCCGTCAGCCGCGCCGTCAGCGCATGGCCTTCCAGATGGTTGATGGCGAGAAAGGGCTTCTGCAGCGCGCTGGCGAGCGCCTTGCCGGTGACGAGCCCGACGATCACGCCGCCGATCAGCCCCGGCCCCGCCGTCGCGGCAACCCCGTCGAGACCGGCAAAGCCGCAGCCCGCCCGCTCCACCGCCTCAAGCACCAGACGGTCCAGCCGCTCCACATGCGCCCTTGCGGCAATCTCCGGCACCACGCCGCCAAAGGCACGGTGTTCGTCGAGCTGGCTGTAAAGCGCCTCGGCGAGGATTTCGGCCCGTCCGTCCCGGTCAAGACGCACGACCGCCGCCGCGGTTTCATCGCAGCTCGTCTCCAGCCCCAGAACGGTGAGCGGTGTCGTCATCAATCCCGGTCCTTCCACAGCATGCACTCCTGCATCCTGCGGCAAATCGCCAAATCGCCGCCGCCACCTTGCGGCCTGCGCGCGCCTGCCTATCATCGGCGCGCCCATTCTCAAAGAAGCCCCGCACGCCGCAGTGGCAAGGGGCGCAAGCGCCACGGAGTATCAAGCCCCTCATGCACCCGGTTCGCATCGGAACCCGCGGCAGCCCGCTGGCGCTGGCCCAGGCCGAAGAGGTCAAGGCCCGCCTCGTTGCCGCCCATGGCCTGTCGCCCGAAAGCGTCGAGATCGTCGTCATCGCCGTTTCCGGCGACCAGATCCAGGACCGCGCCCTGGCCGAGATCGGCGGCAAGGGGCTGTTCACGCTGGAAATCGAGGAAGGCCTTGCCGAAGGGCGCATCGACCTTGCCGTGCATTCTTCCAAGGACATGCCGACCGAACTGCCGGCAGGGCTCTACCTCTCCGCCTTCCTGCCGCGCGAGGATGTGCGCGATGCCTTCCTGTCGGAAAAGGCCGAAACCCTCACCGACCTGCCCGAAGGCGCCGTCGTCGGCTCGGCGAGCCTGCGCCGTCAGGCGCTCATCCGCCTGATCCGTCCCGATCTGCGCGTCGTCACTTTCCGTGGCAATGTGCAGACGCGGCTGAAAAAGCTCGCCGAAGGCACCGTCGACGCAACGCTTCTCGCCATGGCCGGGCTCAACCGCCTCGGGCTGGCGCATGTCGCCCGCTCCGCCCTGCCGCTGGATCTGTTCCCGCCCGCCGTCGGGCAGGGCGCGATCTGCATCGAAAGCCGCACGGGCGATTCGCGCATGGATGCGCTGCTCTTGCCGCTCAACGATCCCGACACCCATGCAGCCCTCACCGCCGAGCGCGCCTTCCTGAAGGTGCTCGACGGCTCCTGCCGCACCCCGATTGCTGGCCATGCGCGCCGGCAGGGCGAGACGCTGGTCTTCGACGGTCTCATCGCCAGGCCCGACGGTTCCACGGCCCACCGCGTGCAAAGGACAGGGCCCTTCGATGCGCCCGAAGCGCTCGGCCTGGAAGCGGGCGAAGCGCTGAAGGCCCTCGCCGGCCCCGGTTTTCTGGAGGCCTGACGGGCACGATGCACAAGGCTCCGGTCACCGTCCTTCTGACCCGCGCCGAACCGGATGCCGGCCGCACCGCGCAGCGCCTGAGGAAGGCCGGCTTTCGCGTTGTCCTGTCGCCGTTGACGCAGCTTCGGATCACCGCCCCGGCCAAAACCATCATGGCCGCGCTCGAGCCACCGGCGACCCTCATCGTCACCAGCGGAAATGCACTGCGCGCCCTCAGGGCGCAGGGGCTGGCCCATCTGGTCGAGGGCCGAAGGGTCGCCTGCGTCGGCGGGCGCACGGCCGGTGCCATGAGGCGCGCCGGCGGACGGATCGTCGCGGTTGCGCCGACCGCCGCGCGGCTTGCCGACATCCTGCGCACGACATCCGGGCCCTTGCTGCACCTTGCCGGCCGCGACCGCCGACCCGAACTGACACAAGCCTTTCAAGACCGCCTGGAGGTTCTGACGCTTTACGCCATGGAGCCAGTCGGAACCTTGCGCGATCATGCGCTGCGGCAATTGCAGTCCGGCGACATCGACGCCCTGCTTCTCTATTCCCCGCGCGCGGCAACCCTTTGTGAAGAGGCCATGCGCAACACGGTCATGGAAAGGCCGCCGGCGCTGTTCTGCCTGTCGGAAGCCGTGGCCGAGGCCGCTTCCGCCATTCCCGCAACGACCGTCAGGGTCGCGGCGAATGCGACGGAAGCCGCCCTCCTTGCCGAACTCGTCATGTGGACGGGAGCGACGGCAGGATGCAAGGATGTATAAAAGGCGCTTCGGCAACGGGGCTCCGAGCGGAGGATCACATGGCGCGCGACTCAAAGCCCAGCACTCGCAACACCCGCGGACGCTCGAAACCGGTGACCATCGACATCGAAGCGACCAGCTCGACCGCCGAGCCCGAAACTCCCGCCGGTGAGACGGCAGAAACGGCCGGCATGGAACCGGCGGTTGAAATCGTCGAGGCGGGCGCCGATCCGGTCGATGTGCCCCAGGAACAGGCATCGCAGGAAGGCGGGCCGGTGCAGGATACCCTCATCGACGAAAAGAGCGTGAGCGAGGCGGAAGCCGAAATCACCGAAGCGGCGCTCGAAACCGCGTCCGATTCGGCACCGACCGACGAAACGATGCTGGAAGCGGCCGGCGGAAGCCCCTTCGATGCCCCTGCGAGTGAGACAGATGCCGCGCCAGAAATGGCCGAGGACAGCCCCGCCACGGCCGAAGAAGACACGCCGCGACAGGACGCTTCCGAGCAGGGCGCTCCTCAACCGGCAGCGCCCGCGCCCCGCCGCTCCGGCGGCGGTCTTGTCGGCGGGCTCGTCGGCGGTGTTGCCGGTGCCGCGCTCGCCGTCGGCGCCGGGCTTTTCGGCCTCCTGCCCCTTGGCGGCGGCGGCGACATCCAGGGCGAACTGACAAGCCTTCGCAGCGAAATCGCCGCCCTGCAGATCCCGGCGAGCGACACCCCCGAAACATCGGGCGGCATCGACACGGAGACCCTCACCGCACTCGAAGACGAGATCGCCGGCCTGCGCGCCGCCATCGAGGAATTGCGCGCCGCGCCGGCACCCGAAGCCGCGCCCACCGTCTCCAGCGAGGATCTGGCCGCACTCGACGAGCGCCTTGCCGCCCTCGATGCACGCCTCGGCAGCACGGAAACGACGCTCGCCGCCATCCCCGACACCCAGACCCTGGAACGCGTCGTCGCCGATGTCGCCACCGCCAACGCCGCCGTGGAGCGGGTCGAGGCGGCCGTCTCGGCCGGCGGCGCGGGCGAGGCACCGGCGCTGGAAACCCTGTCGGAGCGTCTTGCCGCCCTCGAAGCGGCAGCGCAAGGCGCGCCCGACGGCGCCGCCCTTGCCGCGCTCGCCGCCACCGTCGAAGAGCTTTCCGCCCGTATCGACGGCACATCGCAGGCGCTCGCCGGGCTCGACCGCACCACCTTCACCGAGGAAGACCGCATCGCCATCGACGGCCTTCGCGGCCAGATCGAAACCATGGGCGAGCGACTGGAAGCCCTCTCCGTGACGGCGACCGATGTCGTCGGAACTCCGCCCGAACCGGCCGCGCCCGATCCGGATCTCGTCGCCCGCATCGATGCCCTCGCCGCGGCCATTGCCGGCATGCAGGGCGGCGGCTCGGCCATCGGCGACCGGGTCAGCGCGATGAGCCTGTCCATCACCCAGTTCTCCGAGCGCCTTGCCGCGCTCGATGCTGCCGTCAGTGCCTTGAGAACCGAGACCACCGCCTCCGCCGGGGTGCAGGAAACCGCGCGCGCGGCGCTGGCCGCCGAAGTC